>JAYTBK010000233.1:0-4226 GCA_043737035.1 Bacteroidota bacterium
CTGTTAATGGGGAAAATACCAAGTTGGTCAATTAGCCGCAGCAATTATTTTTTTGATTACCGTGCTTAGCGGGTTAGCCGCGTTTCGGTTACGAAAATATATTTGTGTGCGTAGAAATATTTTACAAAAATTTTCGCAATTATAAAAGAGCTAATCAATCCGTCATTTAGGTTACGGATCTTGGGTTTGGACAACTTGATTGAACTTGGTTATTTGGCGGATATTGTATCAAATCTATAATTAGAGATATAATTTTCCACTATAAAATTGCCTAAGGTTTTTTGGTTCCATTTTTTGTTTTTTGAGCGGGAGTTTTTAGGAGTATACTTTTATTTTTATTCCGTATGTAAATATGTTTTATGTTCGTTTTTCCGGTATCGCGTTCATCAATTTCGAACTTATTGATGCTTTTAATGAGGGGAAGCATTTTTGAATATCCAAAGTTGCGAGGATCAAAATCTGGTTTTTTCTTCAGCATTAAATTTCCTAAATCGCCTAAAAAAGCCCAGCCATTTTCATCTGCCAGATCGGTTATACTATCCGAAAAAAGTTTTATTGTTTCAGGGTCAATCTTACTTAACGGAGTTGCTAAATGGTCATCGTCACTTTTCGTTTCATTTTTGATGTAATTTTTATCTTGAGTTTGACTTTTTTGTTTTAAAATTTCAATATAAATAAATTTGTCGCACGCGGTAATAAAAGGATTAAGTGTTTTTTTTTCGCCAATACCAATTACTTTCATACCTGCTTCGCGTAAGCGTGTTGCAAGTCTTGTGAAATCACTGTCGCTTGAAACAATACAAAACCCATCAACTTTGCCGGTGTATAAAATGTCCATGGCATCAATAATCAACGCGCTATCGGAAGCATTTTTACCTGTTGAGTAACTATATTGTTGCACGGGCGAAATAGCATTTTCAAGCAAAACTTTTTTCCAACCTGATACTGTAGGCTTTGTCCAATCGGCATAAATACGCTTAAATGTGGGCGTTCCGTACTTGGCGATTTCTTCAAACATTTCTTTAACGTTTGCATATGGTACATTATCGGCATCTATGAGCACGGCAAGTTTTAGATCGTTTACAGTTTCCATATTATTTGTTATTTGTTAAGCACAGCTTTTAAAATCCTATTTTACCTTTATTTGCTGTAAAACTATTTTTGAGAGCCAACATTTTTATGGCAGTAACAGCTGCTTCATCGCCTTTGTTACCATGTTTTCCGCCGGCACGATCGGCAGCCTGTTCATACGTATTCGTAGTTAATACACCAAAAATAAAAGGTTTATCGTGTTTAATATTCAGCGTTGTGATTCCTTTTGCAACTGCATCGCAAATAAAATCAAAATGTTTGGTATCGCCTTGTATCACGCAACCAATGCAAATAATGGCGTCCACCTTTGCCTGATCGGCCATGTATTGCGCACCTAGCGTGAGTTCAAATGCACCCGGTACTGTTTTAATAATTACATGTTCATCTTTTGCACCGTACTTTAAAAGGGTATTACGTGCTCCAAGCATCAGAGCGTGTGTAATTTCATGGTTCCACTCTGCCCATACTATACCAAATTTCATGGCTTCCGCGTTTGGTATATCACCGCCTTCAATAACTGAAAGGTTTTTTAATTCACTTGCCATAATTTATAAAATAAAAAAAAGGTGAAAATAAATATCACCTTTTAAAATTAAACATATTATATAATATTATTCTATATTTCCGAGAACCTTTACACGAGCTATGTATTTTTCAACATCGCGAGCTTCTGTGCTTTTACTGTATTCGTTTTTTAAACGTTCGTATGTTGCAAGCGCATCCGTGTAATTAGCTTTTTGCTCATATCCAAAAGCTGCTTTTTTCAAATAAATTGGGGTAGTAAACGAATTTGTTGATTTTTCAGATGCTTTTAAATAAAATTTAATTGCTTCATCAACATTGTTTAATTCCATGTACGCGTCTCCGGTTGCGCCAATTGCAACAGGTGCAAGCATTTCATCGTTACCATCAAATTTTTCGAGGTATTCAATCGCATCCTGATATTTACCGGTGCGCAGTAAACATATACCAGCATAATAGTTTGATAAATTTCCTGTTTTAGTGGAAGAATAATTATCTGCTAAATCTTTGAACCCCATCATGGTTTTTGGACCCTCGGTAGATTGAACATTAACACCGCCATTCAATGCAACATTAAAGCTATCTCGTTCAAACAGAGCCTGCGCAAAAAACAATTCATCGCTTGCTTCTTTTTCTTGTCCGGGTAACCAATAAAATTTATAAAATGAAAAAAGGGCTATAATAGCAATAAGAGCTCCACCACCATAGGTAATCAGTTTTTTATTCTTCTCGTAGAAAAATTCCAACCCAGCGAGATCCATATTACCAGAAGCCGATTTTTTTTCTTTCTTCTCTACAATTGTTTCAACCGTTTCTTCGTGTTCTGTTTGCAATGTTTCTTCTGACATGATAAAATTTAAATTTTGAGTTGCGAAGGTAAATAAAATATTTTTGTTTAAACAAAATAAATCGGACGAGCTTAATCTTCGCTTACAGCAACATCCACCTTTAAATTTTCTTTGTTTCTAACCGAAAATCCAATCCCACCTTTTACAATAAACGGGTACGGAATATCCTGATCGTATCCGGTAGCATACTGATAATAATTGCCTTTGTATAAAGGGAAGGAAAAGTTTCCGGCATCATTTGCCTTAACATATGTATCGTAATTTTTATAATCGTCGCCGGGAAACTCCGTGGCGTTAAACTTTATATAAACATAAGCACCCGGAATAACTTTGCCATGATGTGCTACCGTGCCTTTAACAGAAGCTTTGCCGCCGGTTTGGTTTTTTTTGCATGCCGTAAAATTAGCCGCTAAACTTAGAATAAGGGCGATTTTAATAATTAATTTCATGTTTAGATAGTGTTAATTTAAATTTAATTTGGATCGGAAAATTTTTTATCGGTTAAAAACTGGTGATCGGTTAATGTTTTGAGGAAGGCCAACAGATCATTTTTTTCTTGCGCGTTAATTGAGATTCCGTTTGTCAAAATGGGATCGAGGGCGTTGGAAGGCATAACGCCGTTGGTATAATGGTTTAAACATTCGGTTAAACTCACAAACCGACCATCGTGCATGTAAGGTCCGCTCACTTCAATATTTCTTAAAGACGGTGTTTTAAATTTATACATGTCGCTGGTATTTGCGGTAATGTGTGCCCTTCCAATATCATTAATGGCGGCATTTATAGGAAGACCATTGCTCCGGTAATTAAAATCACTAAATAGCGGCTCTTTATGGCACGCCGCGCATTTTTGTATAAAAATGGTGTATCCACTTTGCTCGGCAGCTGAAAACGTTTCCTTGCCTTGCTTAACTTTATCGTACTTACTATTGTACGAATACATTGTGCCGATAAATTGCGCTATGGACTTAAACATGCGCTGTGTAGTTACCGTATCGCTACCATAGGCATCTAAAAATAATTTTTTATACTTTTGGCTAGATCCAATTTTTGAAACCACATTTTGAAGGGTTTCTCCCATTTCAACAACATTGGTAATAGGAGCCGGAGGAAATAATTCGAGATTGGTAACACCACCATCATAAAAAAATGTGGGGTTCCAAAGGAGGTTTTGCAGCGCCGGAGAATTACGTGTTCCCAACAAACCATTAATGCCATGACTTACACTGTGGCCGCCTTGACTAAACGCCGCAAACTGCTGATGGCAAGACCCACAGGAAATACTATTGTCGCGCGAAAACATTGGTTCGTAAAAAAGCGCTCTGCCCAATACAAATTTATTGTTGCTTAACGTATTGTTTGCAAAATTATAAAATGGTTCGGGCCAGCCTTCGGGTATTATTTCTTTAATATCATTTGTAGGACGTGTAGGTTTTATTTCAGGATCAACCGAGCACGCTGTTAACACAAACAAAAAGGTTATAAAAATTAATCGTTTCATTAATTTATAACGTCGGTGACAGAAAACATGCGTGCGTAATTATCGGCCATTAATTCGGAGTCGGCATTAATATTACCGATTGAATAAACACTTGAAAAATCGATAGTTTCCGCCCCTGAAAACCACTTTGCAATGTCGGCAGATAGCACGATCCTTGGCCGATGTCCTTGCGATACCGTTGCGTAAAGAGGTAATAAAAGACTAACGCCTCGCACTCCATTATGTTTGCCGGAAAATCCGCCAATGTGAAATGATAAATCCTT
>JAYTBK010000234.1:0-10062 GCA_043737035.1 Bacteroidota bacterium
AACTCTATCTGATGAAAAATACCCTTTATTGGTTGTTGTGTTTATAATTGCCGCATAATCATCGTATTGTGAATTTAATGGGTAACCAGCATTTATAGAGGTGCCTGTTTTAGAACCATTAAGCGGGCAAATAAAAATATCCATTCCACCAAGCCCAAAACGCCCGTTGGATGCAAAAAAGATAATTTCATTATTTTCTTCAAAAAACGGAAACATTTCATCGCCTTCAGTATTTATCTTGTTCCCTAAATTTTCTGCTTTTCCCCAAACACCTTTATCATCCTTTGAAGTTTTATAAATATCGGTTCCGCCAAATCCACCCGGCATATCACTTGCAAAATACATGATGTTTCCATTAGCCGTTAAATAGGGGTGTCCAACTGAGTAATCTTTGTTATTGAGATAAAACGGTTCATCTTTTGACCATTTACCAGATGTTTTATTCGTAAAAAATATTTTAAGTTTTACAACCTTGTCTTTTTTAGTAAGATCATAATTGTTTTTTGTAAACGCCATATAATTTCCATCACTACTAAAGCTAGCCGGTCCATCATGCATTTTACCATTTAGTTTTTTAGCTAACACTTTTGGTTTTTTTAATTGAGCACCTTCTATTTCAGAAATGTAAATATCTAAATATGGTTTTCCATTCCAATTTGATTTTCTTGAAATCATTTTAGCATTTGATCTGCTGGAAGTAAATACAATACTATTTTTGTAATAACTTGTTCCAAAATCCTCTGCATCGGTATTTAAATTTAAATGCTCTATTTTGTATTTACCATCATCATTTTTAATGTTGGTTAAGTTATTTTTATTAATAATATAATCCTTTGCGCGCAATTCATTTGGCTTAAGTTCTATATATTTATCCATCCATATATTAGATTGATCATATTTCCCGTTGCTTTTTAAGATCATAGCATAGTTAAAATAATCTTCCGATAAATTTCCACCCAATATTGTTATCAATTTAGAATAAGCTATTTCGGACTCAATATATTTTTCAATATTAGAATAGCTTTTTGCCAATCTTCGTTGGCCCTCTGTGCTCAATTCTTTTGAGTGTGTATAGGATTCAATTGCTTTATCGAAGGCATAAATAAAATAGTATTTGTCGCCCTTCAATTCTTTATTCGACTTATCAATTGAAAAAGCGTTAATGCTAATAGCAATACATAAGGTAATTGTTGTAATTAATGATTTCATATTTTTTGGTGTTAATATTTTTTATTTTTAAAAATGTCTAGGAGTATGTATTTGTTTTTTACTAAAAAATATAAAATCATATCTTAAAACTATTTCATGACTTCCTTGGTTATATTTTCCCGTTCTTAAGCCATAAGACCAATCGTAAGAATAACCTAAATTAAGTTGATCTGTCACGTTAAATCCTATTAAACCACCTACAGCATCACCTGTTCTATACATTACGCCAAGCAATACTTTTTTCATTATTATAAATGATGCAGTAAAGTCGGCTTGTATTGGTGCTGCTGAAGTTACTTTAACCAATGTTGTAGGTTTAAAAGCAAGTTTATCGGTAATATTTAATACTGCTCCGGCAATAAAAAAATAGTGTCTTTGTTCTGCTCCAACTAAATTTGTTCCATTAACTAAACTTACCTTAGAATAATTATTTTGTAATAATCCGGGAGCTGAAATACCGGCATAAAAACGTTCTCTTGAATAATATATACCAAATCCAAAATTTGGTAGTACACGATTACTAAGATTATTTTGGAAAGCCGGGTCACTCTGTTGATCCAATTGAAGTGAACTTAAATTACCTTGAAATATATTTGCTCCCGCACTTAATCCTAAAGCTAACTTTGATTTTTTATTTAACTTCATCCTATAGGCAAAATCACCAAATATGGATGTTTTGTTACTAGGCCCAATTTTATCATTTAAAACAGATAAGCCTACACCAAAGTGTTCATTCTTAAACGGCGAATGCAATGTTAAAGATTGAACAACCGGCGCCCCTTTAAAATCAACCCATTGGGAGCGATGAAGTGCAGTTATAGTTAAAGCATCTCTGCTACCCGCGTAACCGGGGTTTACCATTAATGTGTTATACATATAATGTGTATACATTGGATCCTGCTGGGCTTGAATCTTTAGAATTCCTAAGGTTGAGACCAGTGCTAATGTTATCTTAAAATTTTTCATTTCATTTTATTTTTTTTGTTGATGTTATTCTAATTTTTTATCTGTTTAAATATATAGTTCCTTTATAAACAGGTGTTTCGTTTTTCAAATCAAGGAGATAAAAATATGTTCCAACTGGTAATTCATCAGTTCCAACCCTAATTCCTTGAGTGGCTTTTCCATTCCATGTGTTTTTATAAGGACTTGCCTCAAATAATTTATCTCCCCAACGATTAAATATTATAAATGTATTATTTGGGAAGTTATCAATTCCTCTTATAAAAAACACGTCATTAATTCCATCTAAATTTGGAGAGAAACCTTCAGGAATAAAGAAATCAAAACAATTTTTTACTGAAACTAATACTGTTGAAGGAACATAATTGCAACCATTGTTTAAAACAGTTAGTGTATAAGTACCGGCATCGGTAAGTGCCGCAGGAGAGATCACAGGATTTTGTGCCGTTGATGAATAACTATTTGGACCTCGCCAAATATAAGTTCCACCCGCAACGGTTTGAGCTGCTAAATTTATAGAGCTACCTATACATACCGTAGAATTACTGCTGGCAACAGAAGCAGGTGCTGTAATTAAAGCAAGTGATACTAGAACAGAAGTCTCGTTTGTAGCACATAAACCTGTTATAACAACATTATAATTTGTCGCCACGTCTGAGTTATTTACAGGATTAATAGTAAGTGTTGCAGTTGTTGCACCAGAAATGTTTCCACCATTAATTAAGTTTACAGTTCCTTTTCTCCATTGATATGTTAGGCCAGTACCGGTTGCAATAGCTGAAAAACTTGCCGAATTACCAGAACAGGCAGTTTGATTGGATGGTTGTAAAGTAATAGTTGTAGAATTTAGAGTTAAAGAAACATTTGTTGACGTACTGCTTGGTGCGCACCCTCCAGTAACAACGACGTTGTAGTTTGTCCCAACATCTGATATACTTACAGGATTAAGCGTAAGGGTTGCGGTTGTAGCGCCTGAAATATTTCCACCGTTAATTAGGTTTACAGTTCCTTTTCTCCATTGGTAAGATAATCCTGAGCCAGATGCGAAGGATGAAAAACTTACTGAGTTGCCAGCACAAGCCGATTGGTTTGTTGGTTGTGAGGTTATACTTGGTGTTGTACCAATAACTAAAGAAATATTTGTAGAAGTGAAGCTAGAGGCGCATCCGCCACTTATTACTACATTATAATTTGAAGAAGCATTAGTAATATTTACAGGGTTAATAGTAAGTGTTCCAGATGTAGCACCTGAAATATTTCCTCCATTGATTAAAGGTACTGCTCCGTTCATCCACTGATAAGTGAGTCCAGAGCCGGACGCACTTACTGAAAAACTTACCGAACTTCCTACACATACTGTTTGACTTACCGGTGATGTTGCAATGTTAACAGAAGATGGAATGGTAACAGTTACTGCAGAAGTGCTTAACGCACCATTTGTTGTTAATGCCCTGCCATCAAGAAAAACACCAGTATTTAAATTCATCGCGGCATTATTACAAACAATTGTACCTCTAAAGATCGAATTGGCATTTAATGTTACAGCACCATCTACTTTCCAATATACATTTTTTGATTGAGCACCATTAATTAAAATAATTTTTGAATTAACCGTTGTACCCATTGCTCCATTTATTTGTATAACAAATACTGCATTAGAATTACCTTGTGCATTTAAATAAAGCGAATCGGTAAGTGTTACAGCTCCATTTAAAAGGTAAGTGTGGGGAGTAAGAACAAGATTATTTCCAAATTGAGCAGGGAATAATAATAATATATCATTTGGTAATGCATTTAGATAAGTATATACGTTTAGTAAATCGGTTGCACATAATGAAGTAGAAGGGTCAGGTATTGGGTGAATAGTACCAACAACATTTAAAGGATTATAACCCAAAGCGGATCCAACGTTGCTTCCAATATCGCCGGTAACGTATGTAACTCCAACATTTGTAACCGCGCCATTACCCGAAAAAATAGCATAACAAGCTGTAGAACCAAGTGCAGGCGCAATAGGCCCATTTAAAATAGGGGCTCCACAACCTAAAGGAGTATATCCTAATATTTGACTAACAGTAATTGCGCCATTTGTCGAAAGCGCTCTTCCTTCAAGAGTATCACCAATACTCATATTAATTGCGGCATTGTTAGCAATAATTGTACCTTTCATACTAGTTCCGGCTCCCAAACTTACTAAGCCTTCAACCTTCCAAAATACATTACACGCTTTTGTGCCGTTAATTAATTTTACTTTTGAATTAGCACTTGCAGAAAAAGAACCTTGGATTTTAATTATAAAAACAGCACTTGGATTACCTAAACCATCTAATATAAGATTTAAATTTAATGTTGCAGGGCTTGATATAGAGTAAACACCCGGAGTTAGAATTTGCCCGCTGCCAAGTATTGGTGCAGGAAATAAAGTTGCCACAGTACCATTAAGTTGATTGTATGCTGATAATACATCTATTGCACACAGTGCGCTTTGAGGCCCTCCTGCATACATATTACCATCAACATTTCCAAAGCCACTAATGGCACCGCTATTAGCGCCTACATGCCCTGTAAGGCGGGTAAGAAAAGTAGTGCCTGAATTTGTTACTGCCCCAACAGAAGAAAAGAGAACAAAATCCGCAGCGGTGCCTAAAGTAGGAGCTTGCGCAAAATTTATATTAGGTAAAAATAACAAAGCAACAGTTGTTGCGATAAATAATAATTTTTTCATTTTTTTTGATTTAGATTTTCATTTTTCTTTCTTAATAGCCATTCTGATGCCAGCAAAACAGAAACGTTGGTTAGACTAAAATTTAGATTTGAAAATTATTATTTTAATGCGCTGAAAAACTAATCACTTTATCGGGTGATAAAGAGTAGGGTTCCATTGCTATCGCATAGTTGTAGGCCGATTAAGTTCTTTTGTTTTAGTTCTAAAATCATTGTTTTATTCAATAAATAATAAAACTTATAAAATAAAGAGTGCCAACTACAAAAAACAGTATAATCTCACAATGGGCAATAGTATAATCTCACAATGGGCAACAGAGAAGGCTTAAAAATTCTTACCAGGTTTAAATTTTAGTTAAAATAAAGCCATTTTATTCGATAAAATGGTTGAAAATAAATTAATTCTTCTACGTAAATATTTTTCTGGCATAACGATTTTTTTTGTTTAATACTTATTTCTAATGCTTAAGTATTTTAGGACTGTTATTTAAATAGACTACTATAGGGCTATTATATAACCATCCTAAATTTTCAATATAATTTGCTTAATGTTGGATCAATTTTTCATGGTTCGTTTATAACAGGTTCTATTATAGTAGGATCGGTTTTAATATCTGGTTTTGTTGGATTATTTTTTTCGCGGTTGTTCGGAAGCGGATTATCGGGTTTTCTTTGTAGGCCTTCTCTTTTTTTGCCAATAAAAAATAAAAAACCATGCAGAAAATATCAATTTACCGAGAAGCTGGACTCAACCAATGAACTTTCTCATAAAAAAGGTTCCGATATTTAAGTCCCTAGTAGTATCTTTAAGTGTATATGTTTTATTTTCAGTGTAAATGTAAAATTGTTTATTGTAGATTTTAATCAAAACAACTTACGGCTCGGCACGCGTAACGTAGTATATTAAATTACTGTTTTCGTAATAGTATTTTATGGAAAGCAATTCTGTAATTGTGTCTTTACTCAAGCACATTTTTTCCTGCATAATTATAGCCTCTCCTGCTTGCGGGTAATATATAAAAAGATGTTGAGCCATAATGTTTTACACCAACGTGAATAAGAGAACTATTATTATATATTTAATATTTGAATAGAACCCCTTGCAATAAAGATATTGTAAACGCGTAGATTTTTTTTCTAAATCTTTAATCGATTCTCATTATATACTAATGCGGATATCTTCGCCTTCATCAAAAATTTAATTCTTAAAAACAAGGCGATGGAAACAAAACCAAGGCCAATACTTAAGCCGAGCCAAATTCCATAAACCTTATAGTTTAAAGTAAAAGCAAATAAATAACACAATGGCAATGCTAAAATCCAATAGCCTGCAAATGCTACATAAGTCGGAAATTTATAATCCTCCAATCCGCGTAAAGCACCAATTGCTGTAACTTGTGTGCCATCAAACAACTGAAAAAACGCGGCAAATAATAATAATATTGAAGCAATATGTATGATTTCATAGTCACTCGTAAAAACAGAAGGTAAAAATTTATTGAACAAAATAAAAAGCAATGCCATAAATCCCATCGTAACAATAACACAGCTAAACGACGTTTTAATAGCTTGTTTTACATTTGGCAAATCGTTTACCGCGTAATATTTTCCTACAGTAATGGTTGTAGCACTGCCAATACCGCTTGCAAACATATACGTAAATGCGGCAAGACTTAAAGCAATTCCATGTCCATCAATTTGCTCCTTACCAAACACACCGGCCATTAAACCCGATATTGCAAAAGCCGCTACTTCAAAAGTAAATTGAAGTGCCGATGCCAAGCCGTCTTTTAGAAGTTGCCAAAAATGAAGCGCATTTAATTTAGTTTCCGCGTAATATAGCTTAAATGAATTTACACTTTTGTGATTAAACAGAAATACAACAAAACCAATTCCCATAAAAACACGTGATATAAAGGTAGCCCAACACGCGCCCATGTAACCGAGTGCAGGACAACCGGCTTTGCCATAAATTAAGCAATAATTTAATATGATGTTTAATATGTTGCCTGCAACACTAATGTACATTGCCGCGCGTGTATTGCTTAAACCTTCGGTATACTGCTTACACACAAAAAATAATGATACAGGAATGATTGAAAAGATCAATACATTAAAAAATGGGATGGCAAGTTCAACAACATCTTCCGGTTGCTGCATATATTTAAGTAACCCAGATGAAAAAAACAGCACTGCAAAAAGTAGTATGCTTACAATTAAATTTAAAAACAAAGCATTTTTCAGTAAGGAAGCTTTTTCTTTTTCGTGGCCATTAACATGCGCATCTGTTATTGCGGGCGTAAGTACGTAACTCATGCCAATGCTAAAAACTAATAAAATAACAAACAGGTTATTTGATAAAATGCCGGCAGCTTGTTCTGTTTTTCCTATTTTTCCTAAAAAAATAGTGTCAACCATACCGGTAATAATATGTCCGATTTGGGTTAATATTAATGGGCCCGAAAGGTAAGCGGTTTCCCGGAAATGAAAATATTTATCCTTGGTAAGCATCGTGTAAATTTAACGCATTTATCTTACCCTTGTAGAGCACGGCATTTATTGGCAAAGTTATTTTAAAACCTGATTTTGTTGCTATATTTGTGTGTAAAAAAAAGTAGATGCAGCGTATAACCTTAAAAGATAAAACATTTGTTCCATATATTGCTTCCGACAAAATTTTGGAAAGTGTGAAGCAAATGTCGAAAAAAATAAACGCTGATCTTGAAACTGAAATGCCTCTGTTTTTAGTGGTTTTAAACGGTTCGTTTATGTTTGCTGCCGATTTGTTGAAAGAAGTGAATATACCTTGCGAAATTTCGTTTATAAAATTGGCTTCTTACCATGGAACAAGCAGTACGGGAACCGTTACAGAAATGATTGGGTTGACCGAAGAAATTAAAGGGCGTACCGTTGTAGTAATTGAAGATATTGTTGATACAGGAATTACGTTAGAAAAATTAACGACGCTATTAACCAAAAAAGAAGTGAAGCAAATTAAGGTTGCCACTTTTTTATTAAAACCGGATGCATTTAAAAAAGAAATAAAAGTAGATTACGTAGGCATGGAAATTCCTAATGATTTTGTAGTTGGTTACGGGCTCGATTATGATGGACTTGGAAGAAACATGAAAGATATTTATGTACTCGATACCGCACTTTAAAAAAATTAAACGTTATAAAAAAATCCAATAACTAATAACTACCCTATGTTAAACATTGTTTTATTTGGCCCGCCGGGCGCAGGAAAAGGTACTCAATCGCAAAATTTAATCGAGAAGCACGGCCTCGTTCACCTTTCTACGGGCGATATCTTACGTCAGGAAATTGCAAATGGAACAGAGCTGGGAAAAGAAGCAAAAGAAATAATGGATCGGGGCGATTTAGTGAGCGACGATATCGTTATTGGAATGATTGAAGCAAAACTCGATGCCAATCCAAATGCGAAAGGTTTTATTTTTGACGGGTTCCCGCGCACGCAAGCACAAGCCGTTGCCCTCGATGATCTGTTACAGAAAAAAGGCACAGCCATTAGTGCCATGCTCGCACTTGACGTGGACAATGAAGAATTGATTAAAAGATTATTATTACGCGGTAAAGATAGTGGCCGCGCCGATGATAAAGATGAACATGTAATAACCAACAGGGTTTATCGATACAATAATGAAACCTTACCTTTAAAAAAATATTACTCCGAACAATCTAAATTTCATTCTATAAACGGAATTGGTTCGGTTGATTCTATCTTTCAAGATCTGGAAAAACGACTCGTATTTATAAAAGCCGAAATTGAATTAACAATGTTGGAAAACGACATAGAACACCTCGATTTAACGGTAAATGATTTTGAAGAAGCAACAGAAATTGATCCTGACCTGGAAAAAGATATGGACGAAGTTTGGAAGCAAGATAAAGAATTATCCGCAGGAAAAGCGAATACAAAAAATACCAAGTCAAAACAGGAACATTCAAGAGGCCTCTTCGCAACTGTTAAAGAAAAAGTAAACCATTTTCTGCACCTTGATAAATCCGATTACGAACAAAAAAAACAACCGGCCGCAAAAAAATCCGTTACTAAATCAGTAACGAAAAAAGTTGCTCCTTTAAAAAAAGTAATTGTAAAAAGTAAAATAGCAATTGCTGCAAAAGGCGTTATAAAAAAAGCGGTAAAAAAAGCTGCTGTTAAAGTATCTAAAGTCGTAAAGCCTATTAAAAAAGCAATTAAAGGTGAAATAAAAAAATTATCGTCAAAAAAAATAGCTGATAAACTTCTTAAATCAGCACGTAAAAAATTAGGTAGGAAGTTTGTAATGGTGGCGAAAAAAGCGCCGCCGAAAAAATTAATTAAAAAGGTGGCTGCTAAAAAAGCACCAATTAAAAAGATTGTGAAAAAGGCAGTTGCTGGAGGTAAAAAAATTGCTACAAAGCTACCATTGAAAAAAAAACTCGCAAAAGGGACTTTTAAAAAGGTCGGCAAAAGCATTTCGGTTTCAGGCAAAAAGCCGGTGTTAAAAAAATTGGCATCAAATAAGTTAGCACCGAAAAAAGTGGCGTCAAAAAAAACTGCTGCCAAAAAAGTTGGTAAAGCGTCAAAAAAACGATTGCCGAAAAACGCAGTAATAAAAAAGAAAAAATAATCCCATTCTCACATCACAAATCTAAAATCTCACATTTCAATTCTCATATCACACATCTCATTTCTCAGTTCTAAAAAAGTGGATTCTAATTTTGTTGACTACGTAAAAATTTGTTGCCGCAGCGGAAAAGGCGGTTCGGGCTCAACACATCTGCACCGCGATATTTTAACAGCGTTTGGCGGGCCTGATGGTGGTGATGGTGGTCGTGGCGGACATATCATTTTACGCGGAAATAAACAATTCTGGACACTCATTCATTTAAAGTACCGCAAACATATTATTGCTGAACCTGGTGGTTCGGGAGGATCTTCGCACAAATCAGGTAAAGAAGGAGAAGATCAGATTTTAGATGTGCCACTTGGTACAATTGCGCGCGACTCAGAAACTGATGAATTTATTTGTGAAATTACTGAAGAAGGACAAGAGGTGATTTTAATGCCCGGTGGACGTGGAGGTTTAGGAAATGCGCATTTTAAATCATCAACAAACCAAACACCGCGTTACTCGCAACCGGGTGAAGATGGCAAACTAG
>JAYTBK010000235.1:0-1547 GCA_043737035.1 Bacteroidota bacterium
GTTGTTGCTGCCCAATGCAGGCGGGCATAATAGCTTTGGTATATATTAAGATACCAGTTATTTATTTTAAATGCATCGAGTGATGCATCATACATGCCAGCCATTAATTCGGCAATTGCTTTTTCACCTTTCTTATCTTTTAAAATCAACTTCCATTCTTCGGTTTGCCCCGGTAAAAGCTTATTTCGGAACGTTTCAAATTCAATATCCATTTCTTTATTGGTATAAGGCACGGTAATAATATTTGTGTGACTATAAAAACGATTGTTTTTTATAAATAAAATATGGAACGCAAAATTTCCTCGGTGTTTTTCTTCAACATTAATTTCGTGCAGTTGCATTGAAGCGGTAACTGTTTTATTCTCGGCTTTGCCGTCGTGCTCTATTTCAAATAAATAATTTTGATTTTTATATCCTGAAGCCAAAATGTAACTCACTTTTTCGCCGGGCTCAGCAGTTGTTTTGGGGTAGTAAAACCAATCTGCAACTTGTTCGGGTACTTCATCACTATTTTTATTAAAAACCGTAAAATATTTAAAAGCTTTTACTTCTTCGCCCGAAATATCTTTACAAATCGCTTCAATCACATACACTCCTTGTTTAAAACTCTTAATGTCAGGCGCTAGCTCATAATCTTTTTTTAAACCGGTATCAAAATTTTTCTCAAATACTTTAGTTTCTTTTTCCCATTTGTATTTATTTAATTCATCAGCATACAAATCGCCCGGAAATGTTTTATAAAACTCTTCACGCGATAATTCGTGTCTATCAGGTTGAGGCCATAAGCGATTTCTGAGAACCGTTTGCGGTTGCTTTAATTTATAAATCGTGAAGCTGCCTTTTGTTTTTTCATCAACACCATTTAAATTAGTCGTTGTTATTGTAATAGGGTTATTACTGTTTGTTTCAATGATATCATCAGCCGCTATGGTAAGTTTTATTGCTTGGTATCCAACAATTACACTTGACGAGGTGCTGTGGGTTTCACCGTTTACATCCGTAATATCCGCGGTAACATCATAATTATAAGTTGCATAACTTGCCTTAGAAACCGACTCGTCGGGTAGAGCCTTAAATTTTATAATAAATGCGCCTGTATCGTTTGTGGTGAGTTGGCCATTTGTTATTTCCGTTTCTGCCGTTGCTGTATTGTATGGTCGGTACCACCAAAACCAATATGGGTAATTTACCGTTCGGGTTACGCGGTATTTTACTTTTGCACCATCAATTAAATTGCCTGCATACGCTTTGGCAACACCTGTAACACTCACTTCCTCGTTAAGTTTGTAACTACCTTTTACAGGATTAAACGCCGCTTCAAACTTTGGCCTTTTATAATCTTCTACACTAATGTAAGCGTTACCGTAACCATCCGTTATATGCATTTGCCCGTTAAGGCCACTTTGCGGAGCAATAAATGATCCGGTTACGGTTCCAAACTCGTTGCTGGTTAATTTTTGCTCACTAATTTTTTGATAATTAACGTCGAAAAAAGTTAGGGTTACGGGAAAACTGGTTTTTATTTTGGTTTCTTTCTTGTTGTTAAC
>JAYTBK010000236.1:0-4205 GCA_043737035.1 Bacteroidota bacterium
AATAAAATGGATAATCAGGATTCACAAAAACCACGCAGAATTCGCTACAAAGGCACACACCCAAAAGCCTTTAAAGAAAAATATAAAGAGCTGCAACCTGAGCAATATGCTGAAGATATAGAAAAAGTAATGTTACAAGGGCGTACTCCTGCAGGGATGCACCGTTCTATTTGTGTAACCGAAATAATGGAATTCCTAAAAATTGTTCCTGGACAAATTGGTTTGGATGCTACATTGGGTTATGGCGGACATAGTTTAGAAATACTAAAATGTTTACTACCCGGCGGTCGTTTGTATGCAACCGATGTAGATCCTTTTGAATTACCTAAAACGCAAGAAAGGTTATCTGCTTTGGGCTACGGGTCTGATGTTTTAATAATTAAAAAAATGAATTTTTCGGGCATTGATTTAATTGCTGATGAAGCCGGACCTTTAAATTTTGTGCTAGCCGATTTGGGCGTATCGTCTATGCAGATAGATAATCCTGAAAGAGGTTTTTCGTTTAAAGTGGATGGTCCTTTAGATTTAAGATTAAATCCAAAAAGCGGTAAATCGGCTGCTACTCTTTTAAAAACAATTTCACAAAACGATTTGGAAGAGTTATTATTGCAAAATGCCGATGAACCGCACAACGAAGCCATTGCCAAAGCTATTAAAATAAGTTTTGCAAAAGGCATTGATGTAGTTAACACAATGCAATTACAAGAAATTATAAAAGAAGCCCTACATTATTTACCACACAGTATGCAAAAAGAAGAAGCTAAAAAAGCCTGTCAACGTTGTTTTCAGGCGTTGCGTATTGCGATAAATGATGAATTTGGAGCGTTAGAAAAATTTTTAGAAAAACTGCCTGATGCACTTGCCACCGGAGGGCGTGTTGCCATCCTTTCATTTCATTCGGGTGAAGACCGCCGCGTTAAAAAATCGTTTCAAAATTTAAACCGATTAGGCATATATAGCGATGTTGCCCCCGATCCCATTCGGCCATCAGCGCAGGAATCCAATACCAACCCCCGTGCCCGCTCCGCAAAATTACGCTGGGCTATAAAAGCGTAATTTTAATAAAAAAATTTATTAATTTTGATTAAGTGGTAGAAACAGAAGAAATAACAGAAGTAAAAACGCAAGTAAAAATACTGGAGAGCGAAGAGCGCCAAACCATTATACATTGTAACGTAGGTAACGTTGATGATAATTACGCTTTTCGTATTTGGCCAACTACTTTTTTAATTGAGCATGGCACCGGCAGGCAAGCTAAATTAATAACAGCTTTTAATATTTCGTTTGCTCCACAATGGACGTTAAATGATAACAAAGGCTTTACATTAATTTTTGAAGGCCTTAGTAAAAGTTGTGCCGTTTTTGATTTAAAAGAAGTTATACCACAACAAGGCGGCTTTGAAGTGTTGGGAATTGTGCGAAATAATTCGGATGTGTATCAGGTAAATATTTAGGTATTGTGCGTGTGCGTTGGCACTGGCTAAGCATTGAACGCGCGTGGATATGAATTATTTTTTTATAATTATTTCTATGATTGTTTATGTTTAAAAAATCGGGAGATTTATGTGTTCTATTTTTGGCCTTATAAAATTTTGAGTTAAAGTCTATTTGCAATAAAATGCGAAGGGCTGTGTGAAAGACGATTTTTGCCTCTCGCGCAGCGCTTAAATCGTCAGGCTTTAATGCAAATTAGACTTTAGCAAAATTTTATAAAGCCTTGATTTTTTTTGTTACTTTTTTTGATCAAGCAAAAAAAGTAAGCTAATTTTAAAAATTGACTTTTTAAGTAGCGGATATTTAGGTTTATATAATGAAAATCAACTTGTCTTTACCTCAATAGTACCATCGGCATATTTCGCAAAACGGGTTTTTTCTCTATCATGTACTTGGTCGTATTTAGGCCAAGGCCAGCCACCAAATTGCGTTTTGTGATAATCTTCAAAAGCCTCATTTATTTCTTGTTTGGTGTTCATTACAAAGGGTCCGTATTGCATTACGGGTTCACCAATTGGTTTACCTTGTAACAATAAAATACTTACTGCATCTTTTCCTGCTTTTAATTCAACATCCAAATCGGCTTTTAATTCAATAGCAGTATATTTTTCAACTAAAGTATCTGCAACTTTTATAGCATTACCTTCGTAAAAATAAATAGTACGATTAATTCCTGTAGATGCTTTTGGTAAAGTAAACACTGCACCCGGTTCCAACTTCATATTCCAAATAGCGACTTCGTTTTTTGAATCAGCAGCCCACGAATCAGGCGGTGGCAAAGGAGCTACTGCATCACCGAATTTTCATGCAATTAGTTCTACTACTGTTTTTTTGTTAGCACTATCTGTATATGATCGGTTAGCAATCGCTTCTTTCCAAAACATTTTAAATGTGGAATTACCATTTTATTTTTATTTGGTAGGTTTAATCAAATTTTAAATAACTCCAGTGTATTTTCTTTATCTGTATAAAATAACGGATACGATTTTTTAAAAGATTTGGTAAACGATATAGCAGAAATAGCCACAGCTAATGCAAATACAAATAATGAATGTGTTGAAAAATTACGGCGTGGAAGTGGGTTACTCATGGATTATTGTTATGAAAATTTGTTATTCAAAAATAATAAATTGGATTTAGAGGCTGTTTAAATTTTATCTAATTATTTTGTTATGCGTCTTTTTGGCTACAATTTCGTTAAATTTTTCGCCGAAGGCAAACTGCATCGACTACAAAATTTGCCTGCTACCGCATTTGCTGGCTCAAATGCCGTTTTAGGCATTTGTCCTGCTCAAAAATACGCTATAACAAATCTAAAACATAAATTTTAAACAGCCTCTAAGAATGGTTGTAAAATTTAACCTATAATAGTTAAAATTGTTTACTTATTTATACACCAAAACTGCCATTATTTAAATTTTTTGTTTTATTATTGAAATAGCTATTTGAACTTAAATTATATTAGAGAGATTATGTCGGAAGATAAAAAACAACAATTAGAACAACAACTCTGGAAAATTGCAGACACCCTTCGTGGTAAAATGGATGCCGATGATTTCCGTGATTATATACTAGGCTTTATTTTTTACAAATACCTGAGCGAAAAAATGCACCACTATGCCGATAGCATTTTAAAACCTGATAAAATTACATACGACCAAGTAGAAAAACATAAGAACAAAAAAGAACTACTAGTTGCTATTAAAGATGAAGCCCTTGATAAACTTGGCTACTTCCTAAAACCATCCGAACTATTTAACGAACTAGCACGCCGTGGCAATGCCGAAGGCAAAAGCGAATTTATTTTAGATGACTTAGCCAAAGTGCTTACCAACATTGAGCAAAGCACTATGGGCAGCGAAAGCGAAGAAGACTTTGGACACCTGTTTGAAGATTTGGATTTAACCAGCAGTAAGCTAGGCAAAACCGAAAACGATAAAAATGAATTGATTGTAAAAGTACTGACGCACCTTAACGACATTGATTTTGATATACACAATACCGAAACCGATATTTTAGGCGATGCTTACGAATACCTCATTGGTAAGTTTGCCAGCGGCGCCGGTAAAAAAGCAGGCGAGTTTTATACCCCACAACAAGTAAGTAGCGTGTTAGCGCAATTGGTAACCATTGACAAAACAAAACTAAAAAGTGTGTACGACCCTACTTGTGGCTCGGGCTCTTTATTGTTGCGTGTAGCTAAAGAAGTAAAAGATAAAAACATATTTTTTTACGGACAAGAAAGTAACCCAACAACATACAACTTGTGCCGCATGAACATGATTATGCACGATGTGCATTACAAAAAGTTTGATATTAAAAACGATGATACCTTGGAACGCCCTCAACATGTTGACCAACGTTTTGAAGCCATTGTAGCTAACCCGCCCTTTAGTGCTGAGTGGAACGCAAGCCCCTTGCACATGAGCGACGAGCGTTTTGCCGCTTATGGCAAACTAGCACCTAAAGGCACAGCCGATTTTGCATTTGTGCAACACATGGTGCACCAGTTAGATGATAAAGGGACGATGGCTTGTGTATTGCCACATGGTGTATTGTTTAGAGGCGGTGCCGAAGGCCACATACGCGAGCATTTAATAAAAGATAAAAATTACTTAGATGCTGTAATTGGTTTACCTGCCAATATATTTTATGGCACAAGCATTCCTACTTGTATTTTGGTTTTCAAAAAATGTAGAGAAAATCCAGAT
>JAYTBK010000237.1:0-4203 GCA_043737035.1 Bacteroidota bacterium
GGCAACATGTATGCTTCCGGGGCCATGGCAACGTTCACAACCAATTCCTTTTTCCAATGCATTGTATTTATTTTCCGACCCTAATACAAAATCAGGGTAAGAGTTGTGACAACTCATACATTCCAATCCAATTTTTCTCATAAATCTGCTATTGTGCCCGTTTTCAAAGCCTGGTGGTAAATCCCACGTTTTTTTTTGCGTGTAATAGGTCATTGGCATTTGGTTTAAATATCCGTTAACAGATTGTATGTGTGAGTTCGTGTGCTGGCCCGAACCAACAATATAATTAACGGTTTCCAGCCTTTTATAAATTGTGTCTTTTCCATCAATCCGGTATTCTAAAAAACGCAAACTATCATTGTGCCAATAGGCTTTATAATAAAAATTACCTGATTTATCATAAACCACCGAATTATGATAATCGGCTGAGCTTTTCTCTTTCGAAGCGGCATCAAATGATTTGCCCATTCCGGTTTTAATAAAACTGTTGTAAATATCCTGGTGGCAAAGTTTACAGGTATTAATGCCAACATATTTGGCGGTATCAGAATGATTTAAATAAAGTAAAGTATCGGATTTTTTAATGTCGTTTCCGCCTGCATCGTTTCCTTGAGGAGTCCAACACGAAAAGGTAATCGCTCCCGAGAGCAACAGAATAACAAAAAAAGTATATTTGGCGGATTTCAACTCCTATTTAATTAAGAATTTAAAATTAAGCATAAACTAATAGTAAAATTGTTTCGATTTGATTTGTCAAATTTGAGAGTCAACAGATGTTTTGAATTCATCCGATAAATTGCTTTATCACATTAATTTTGTACTTTTGCGGCCGTATAAAAAAGTAACATGTCAGAAATTAGAAATATTGCCATTATTGCCCACGTAGATCACGGGAAAACAACGCTAGTTGATAAAATTTTACACCAGTGTAATCTGTTCAGGGAAAATCAGGCATCAGGAGAATTAATACTGGATAACAACGATTTGGAGCGCGAACGTGGAATAACCATTTTAGCGAAAAACGTTTCGGTAACTTATAAAGGAACCAAAATTAATATTATCGATACACCCGGTCACGCCGATTTTGGAGGAGAAGTGGAACGGACACTCAACATGGCCGATGGAGTTATTTTGCTGGTGGATGCTTTTGAAGGACCAATGCCTCAAACGCGTTTTGTAACGCAAAAAGCCATTGCTGCGGGAAAGAAAGCGATTGTAGTTATCAATAAAGTTGATAAGCAGAATTGCCGTCCTGAGGAAGTGCATGATCAGGTATTTGATCTCTTCTTTAATCTTGAAGCAACCGAGGAACAGTTAGATTTTCCAACCGTTTACGGATCCAGCAAGCAAGGGTGGATGGCACAAGATTACACAAAACCTACAACAGATGTAACGTATTTATTAGACGTAATTTTGGGCAACATTCCAACCGCTCCTGAACGTGTAGGAACTTTGCAAATTCAAATTACTTCGTTGGATTATTCGTCGTTTATTGGCCGTATTGCGGTTGGGCGTGTATTCCGCGGTATAATAAAAGAAAATATGCCGGTAAGTGTTGTAAAACGCGATGGCCGTATACAAAAATCTCGTATTAAGGAATTGTATGTATTTGAAGGTTTAGGTAAAGTTAAGGTTAGCGAAGTGCAAACTGGTGATATTTGTGCTTTTACTGGTATTGAAGGGTTTGAGATAGGCGATACCGTGGCAGATTTTGAAGCCCCAGAAGCGATGCCAACCATGAAAATTGATGAGCCAACGATGAGTATGTTGTTTACCATTAATAACTCTCCATTTTTTGGTAAGGATGGTAAATTTGTTACATCACGCCATTTACGCGATCGGTTATACAAAGAGCTTGAAAAGAATTTAGCGATGCGTGTAGAGGAAACCTCTTCACCCGACTCTTACCTTGTATTTGGTCGTGGTATTTTGCATTTATCCGTTTTAATTGAAACCATGCGCCGCGAGGGTTACGAGTTACAACTTGGCCAGCCACAGGTTATTGTAAAAGAAATTGATGGTAAAAAATGTGAGCCTATTGAAGTGTTAACGGTTGATGTTCCTCAGGAATCAGCGTCCAAGGTAATTGATTTGGTTACACAGCGTAAAGGGAATTTATTAATTATGGAGGCGAAAGGCGATTTAACGCACATCGAATTTGAAATTCCATCACGTGGTATTATCGGTTTACGCAATAATGTGTTAACTGCTACAGCGGGAGAAGCAATTATGGCGCACCGTTTTAAAGATTATGAGCCTTGGAAAGGCCCAATTCCAAGCAGAATTGCGGGTGTATTAATATCTAAAGATAAAGGAACTGCTGTTGCATATTCTATTGATAAATTGCAGGATCGCGGCAAATTTTTTGTGGAAGCAGGTGACGAGATTTATCCGGGTATGGTAATCGGTGAGCACATTCGCCCTGATGATTTAGTAGTAAATATTTGTACCGAAAAACAATTAACCAACATGCGTGCCTCCGGAACGGATGATAAAATGCGAATTGTGCCCAAAATTAATTTCAGCTTAGAGGAAGCCATGGAATACATTCAGGGCGACGAATATGTCGAAATTACTCCGACGTTTATTCGGTTACGTAAAATTTATTTGGACGAAGGTGAACGTAAGCGCTTAGGTAAATCTTTGGTTTCGCAACAAGGATAATCCTTTTTTAAGAACCCATAAAAAAGGCAAAGTAAACCATGTGTTTTCTTTGCCTTTTTACTTTTACCCTTTTCTTATAACTTATAACTTATAACTTTAAACTTTTTATGAAACCATCTTTCGATGAAATTTATATGGAACTCGCCGTAAAATTGGCTCTTAGGTCGCATTGTGTAAAAGCGCAGGTGGGAGCAGTTTTAACCAAAGATACCCGCATCGTTTCATTAGGATACAATGGCCCGCCCGCAGGTACCCACAATTGCGATATTGAATGGCCTACCGAAGGCTGCGCGCGTGATAGCAAAGGCAGTTGCTCACTCGCTTTGCATGCCGAACAAAATGCCATATTGTACGCCGTAAAAAACAATACTGCTATCGAAGGCTCCACGTTATACGTAACGCTTTCGCCTTGTATTGCCTGTGCAAGAGTCATTTTTACAACCGGGATCAAACGCGTTTTTTATAAACACAGTTATGCCGAATATAAAAAAATACCAACCGATGAAGGCGTGGAATTTTTAAGAAAATTTGGTGTGGAAGTTGTTCACTATAGGTGCGAAGGCAACCCATGAAACGTTATATAACAAATTTTTTTATGCTATGTTTTTAAAAATCTGCGTTCTTATCTTTTTAATGTTTACTCTCCAAAGCCAATGTCTGGCGCAGGAAAGCGGTGGAAAAGCGGATCCGCCAAAAAAAGATCAGTCGTTAAAAAGCAAACGCAAATTGCGCAAGCAGGATCGGAAACAATGGAAAGAAGACCGCAGAAATAAACGTGCCGAAGAAAAAAAAATCAGGAACCACCATAAACGCATTCAAACAAAAGAAGTGCGTAGGCGAATGAAACGCAGTAAGCAAACCGCTACCCGAAACCACGATCATAAACGCGAGCCTTTTTTTCAACGCATATTTACTCGTAAGGGAAAACACGCAAAAAAACAACCAAAAGAAAAAGCTTCAAAAGTTAAACAGTATTAACCTGCTTACCACTTGTTTGGTAAATCCTGCCACTTGTTAACCAAGGCCGTCCATTTAAAAGATTTTTGTTGAGGTATATTGCCTTCTCATTAAATTTACAACTAATTGATGTTAACAACTATATTTTACACAGCATTTCAAGATACTAATAACAAGCGCATTATCAAAATATTACAAATAATTAACAGAAAAACTTGCACTATTTCCCTTTGATTTCTATATTTATCCGCTCGTAAAAAAAAGATACTACTTAAAAACCAACGATATGTTAAGAAATTTTTACCTTTCCATTATAACGATTTTAATAACCGGTTCCGCTGCACTAGCCCAAAATACAGGAGGTGCAATTAAAATTCTTTTAAAAGATAAGTCCAATGGCGAAAGTATTCCCTTTGCCAACGTGGTTGCTTATCAGGGTGGTGTGCAGGTGGGTGTGGCTACAACCGATATGGATGGTTATGCTACCATCAAGCCGTTAACTCCGGGTAAATACGATGTTAAGGGTGTTTACGTTGGTTATGCTGCGGCTCAATCTAACGGTGTTATTGTTGGTGAATCAAA
>JAYTBK010000238.1:0-4202 GCA_043737035.1 Bacteroidota bacterium
CATGATGAACCGCAATGCGCAGCCGTTTGCCCGGTTGATTGCTGCATCCCCGACGAAACCGTTGTAGAGAGCGAACCCGCACTTCTTGAGAAAAAAGAAAGTATGCATTTGTAGCGGATAAAAAGTCGGGATGCCAAAATAAAAAAGTGTAAGATGTGATAGCTGGTCAGTGCCTTCAATTGCAGCTGCGAATTTAATTTCTAATCCTTCCGTTTGCCCTTGTACTAAATTTTGGCATTGTATACATCTGCTTCTGCTACATCGAAGTATTGTAAAATGTAAGCCATTAAATTTTACGTCTTAATTCTTTTAAAAGATTTTTACCGGGCTTTAAGCGTTGAGGATTTTTAGCAATAGCCTCTAACCTATTATCAATCAAATCCTTCGGCCATTGCGGCAAATCGCTGTATGCATTTTCAATATCAGGATATTGATTTTTTATTAATGTCCATTCTTTCATAAGAATAAATACACCCGTATTTTTCCCTTGTCCATTTTGTACTATTTGTAACCTCACAATTAAATTATTTCGCTATAAAATTTGTTTAAAAAAGTTTTAATACTTTTTTCTAATTAACCCTACTTTTTTTCATAAAGCGTTCATTGTTATGTATGCTTTCACCAAATGTCCTATTCGTAAAATCGAAAAATTGATATAAAGATAAAAATAAAGGGGCTATTTTCTATAAAAAAATAATGAACGTTTATTAATAAATTTCATTACAAGGAACAGAATCAAACCTATTTCAAAACAACACCCACAAAAACATAGCTTAAAATATTAGCACCCATTTTCAGCGCTTTTTCGTGGGCTTCGGGACTATCTTTGTGTATTTCGTAACTTTCCCAACCGTCACCTAAATCGCATTCATAGTCGTAAAAACAAATGAGTCGTCCTTTATAAATTAAACCAAAACCCTGCGGCGGTTTATTATCGTGTTCGTGTACTTTTGGCAAGCCTTTATCAAAATTAAAAGTTTGGTGGTAAATTGGGTGTGTAAACGGAAGTTCAACAAGATCAAGTTCGGGAAACATTTTTTTTAATTGAATGCGGATGAAAGCGTCCATTCCATAATTATCCGACACATGTAAAAAACCCCCACCCAATAAATATTTACGAAGGTTTTCAATTTCCGCGTTTGAAAAAACAACATTTCCGTGCCCTGTCATATGCACAAATGGGTAATTATAAATTTCCGCGCTTGCAGCTTCTACAACGGCGGGTTCGGGATTAATGGTTGTTTTTAAGTTTGTGTTACAAAATTTAATCAGGTTGGGTAATGATGTTTCAATATTTGCATACCAATCGCCGCCGCCGCTATATTTTAAAAGCGCAATTTGGTAAGATTGCGAAAATGAAATAGCACCGCAACATACCAAAAAAATAAAAAAATAAAAAAATTTACGCATGCTACTGTTTTTTTAAATGGTAATTTTTTTTCTCTTCAGAAATTGGAAGCCCAATATCAGAAACTATTATTTTATCTTTTACCTCAACATATCCTTCCGCCATTACGGTAATTTCATAAGTGCCCGCAGGCAACGCCATCACCAATTTACCATTATTTACATTCGGTACAAAACTTAATTCTTCTTGAGTAACAGGGTTTAAAGCCAACACTGTTACAATATATTCTTTAGGTTGAACAGCCGAATCGCCCAAAATTACGTTTCCCAAAAACAACGTCAGTTTTTGATCTACATCATTAAATTTTACACGGTATAAATCCAAGTCGCCTTGCCCACCCGCTCTTAACGCACTAATGTAACCTACCCTATTATCGGCGGTAAGGCTTATGCTGCGATCGTCGTCGGTTGTGTTTAATGGATAACCTAAATTTTCGGCAATTGTCCAAGTGTTTTCTTCCGGATTCCATACGGCTTTAAAAAGGTCAAAACCGCCCATCGAATTATGGCCTTCTGATGAAAAATAAAGTGTTACGCCATCCGCGGAGAGATAGGGAAAGTCTTCATTAAATTCTGAATTGATTTCAGTGCCAAGTTTAAAAGGTTCACTCCAATTACCATTTGGCAAGTGGCGACAAATATAAATATCGGTTTGATCCTCGGCCGATTCGCCACGCACAAAAAACAGCGTATTCCCATCCGCACTTACTGAAGCCGAGTGTTCAATTTTTTTATTGATGTTTTCGGGAAATGCAAGGTATTTGGTGTACACACCATTTTTTTTGAAAGAAAAATAAATGTCGCCGAACTTCTTAATATGATCGGTATAAATCAACATTTCCGAACCATCTGCTTTTAAACCAACAACCTGCTCATCCAGCGCCGAATTTAAGTTAACTCCGGCGTTTTCCGCCTTTGCCCACTTTCCGTTTTCCGGTTTTCCGGTATATACGTCAGAGGCGTAATAACCGTCGACCTCAAGCCTTGCAGCAGTTGGGCCTTTGCGGCGGGTGGTAAATGCAATAAAGCTCTCATCCTGGGTTATCCAAGGATAATAGTCGGCAAACTCCGAATTTATTTCTTTTCCTAAATTACTAAACGATACATTAACAGGGCTTCGCATTAAAACTTTAGCCTGATTGCAAAATTCAATTTGCCTATCTGAAGCTTTCTTTTTTTTTGGTTCAAGCAGTTTATGTTTTTCGAATGCTTTTATGGCATCGTCGAGCTTGTAGGCAATGCGGTAAGCGATGCCAAGTTGATACCATACTTCGGTATTTGCAGTAGAACTTTTGGAATACGCCTCGAAATATTTTACGGCCTCAGCTTTGTTAATGTTTGTATTTAAATAACATTGCCCGATCTTATAATTCAACTCAACATTATTTTTATCCGCTTTTAAAACTTCTTTATAAACGGACAAGGCCATTAAAAAATTTCGATGGCCAAAATGTTCGTCGGCATCAGCCACATCATATTTTTTTCTAGGTTGAGACAGAAGATTCAACGAAAAAAAAAGAAACAGAGACACGGCCAGCTTAAACATACTGGTTACAATTTACTAAATAATTTTGTTGTTGAGATATTAATTTTTCTGAGAAAGTTTAAACAAAAGTTCTTTCTCTTCCTTTGTTAAATTATCGTATCCGATTCGCGATATTTTATCAAGCAACGAATCTACAGTGTGTTGATTTGCCGAATTAGGAATATTTTTTTTTATCATAGAAGAACCGTTTTTTACGATTTTAAGAGGTGAAGTATTTTTGTTCTTAAAAAATGAAACCGATGAAATATCTTTGCCTTGTTTTAATAAATATCCAAATAATAATCCGAACAAAGCGCCACCAACATGGGATATTTTACCACCTGTGTTTACGTTAAAATCGATAATGGTTGAAACGGCAAAAATTAACATCGCGTAATATTTATACCGCATTTGAATGACACCAAAAAGGCTCACTTCTAAATTGGGTAGGTACGCCGCTATACTCATTACAATGCCAATAACCGCAGCCGAAGCACCAAACAATAACGATGCGGCAAACAAGCCCGGTAAGGCAGACGACAGGATTAATAAAATTAATCCGCCAAATAAACCGCTCATGACGTACACATATATTAACTTTTTTTCGGAAAGAAAATTTAAAAAAGTTTGTGCGGTAAAATATAAAAGCAACATGTTATAAAATACATGGCCCAGATCTTTGTGCGAAAACATATACGTGAATAATGTCCAGAAATGCGAAAGAAAAACATTAAGGTGTAATGGCAATGCTAAATAAATATACAAGGGAAAATTAAAAAATCCATCGCTGATATTAATTAGAAAAAACAACGCAATATTTACAACCAGCAAAATAGTTAGTGTGTTGTGTTTTTGTAATTCGAGTTTAACGTTTTGAAATATTGACATAATTAATAAAAAAATGTTTTGTTCTTTTTCCAAATGAGCATGATTACAACACCAACAACCAACCCGCCAAGGTGTGCGAAATGCGCGACATTATCGTGAGCAAAAAATCCATTGTACAGCTCAAACAAACTATAACCAATAACAAGATATTTTGCTTTTATTGGGATGAAAAAATATAATTGAAGCTCGGTGTTAGGATAGATCATAGCAAAGGCAACCAATAAGCCAAACACGGCGCCCGACGCACCAAGCAATATGGTTGGTTGATTGTTAAACGCACTAATACCTAATTGCAAGGCTGCAGCGCCGAGTCCGCATAAAATATAAAAATTGATGAACCTTTTTGAGCCCCATAAATTTTCTAGTATCGACCCAAACATAT
>JAYTBK010000239.1:0-4200 GCA_043737035.1 Bacteroidota bacterium
CGGAATTCTATTTTACACCGTGCATTAGTTTTTTAAGCACCGGGGTAAGCAAAAATAAAATAATCGACGCTATACCGGTTAATACCACAAACACCATAAAAAATTGAAAAAGGTTGTGAATTTCGAAACCTACGAAAACCGGATTTGAAGTGCTTATTTGGTTTTCATCGAGTAGCTTAATTTGTTCTGCCGATGGTGTAAACGTTTTATTTAATACGGCTTGTAAATCAATACCAAGTTCCTGCGCTTTCCTAAACTTATCGCCCGTTGCGGGAATAAGCGCTCCCAAAGAACCAGCCAAAGCGTAACCCGCAGCATTAGAAAGAAAAAACACGCCAAAAAGTAATGAAGCAAAACGCTTTGGCGACAATTTGCCAACTAATGATAAACCTATTGGCGATAAGCACAACTCAGCAAAAGTTTGAATAAGATATAAAAGTATTAACCATTGTATGCCAAGCAAACCACTATTACCTAAATCCTTTACATTGTGCGCAATAATGAAATAACTCACAGCTATTAAGCCTAATCCAATAGCTTGTTTAACAGTTGACAGCGGTTCTCGCCCTTTGGAGCGGAGTTTATCCCATAACATACTAAATGGAAATGCAAAAGCAAAAACGAACACGCCATTAAAAATCTGAACCATGCTGGGTGGCATTTCCCAACCAAAAATATGGCGATCGGTTTGGTTATCAGCAATAAATGTTAATGAGGAACCAGCTTGTTCAAACGCAGCCCAAAAAAAGATGATGAAAAAACCGACAATGTAAATTACTAAAATTCTTTGAAGTTCAATTTTGGTTAAGGATTTATCGGATATTATCAGCCCTGCTAATGTCAAACCCAACGCGTAAATTATAGGATAGATAATCGTTTTAACGGGGTTTGTACCTGCTAACAAAAACCTGAACACAAAAAATAAAACACAAAATGCAACAGCAGATGTAATTAACGACATTGGAGAAAAAACCGCTTTTTGTGCTTCACCTTCTTCATACTGCGAAGAATCGTTGTGTTTTGGTAAACCACCTAAAGGTTTGCCGTCAGGCGTAACAACATATTTATTTTTAAGAAAATAAAATACGGCGGAGCCTACAAGCATAGCCATGGAAGCGGCTAAAAATCCCCATTTAAATGCGTGTATATCTCGTATACCACCTGCATCTTTTACGTCTCCTAACAACGGACAAATTAACTGCCCCAAAAATGCACCCAGGTTAATGCCCATGTAAAATATAGTGAACGCGGTATCTAATTTGTTTTTTTCCTGTTTTGGATATAAGCTGCCAACCATACTGGAAATATTGGGTTTAAAGAAACCGTTTCCGAAAATGATAATTGTAAGGGCAACCCAAAGTAATGTTTTTGCCAGATCGATATTGGCTCCAAATACGGTTGCGCTAGCAAACAAAATCATTTGGCCAATTGCCATCATAATCCCACCAAGCAAAATACAATTTCTATTGCCGAAAAAACGATCAGATACAAATCCGCCGAGCATTGGGGTTAAATAACATAAACCTAAAAAGCCACCATAAATTAATGATGAATCGGCTTCTTTCATCATTAACGAATTAACCATAAAAAGCGTGAGTATTGCACGCATGCCGTAAAAATTAAAACGTTCCCACATTTCGGTCCCGAATAACACCCATAAACCCTTTGGATGACTTGTTTTAGCAGCAATTTGTTCCATAACTTATACTTAATTTTTTAGTGGCTCTAAAATAACCTTTTTTTTGTAATTATATATTGATATGATGATTTTAGGAGAAATTAAACACAAAAAAAATCCGGACTTGGGAGCCCGGATCTTAAATTAAATAGTGCTATATAACTAGGATAGTTTTACGTTTACTGCATTTAAACCTTTTTTACCTTCCTGAATATCGAAAGTAACGGTGTCGTTCTCTCTAATTTTGTCTGATAAACCAGTTACGTGTACAAAGTACTCTTTTCCTGATTCGTCCTCTTTAATAAAACCAAATCCTTTTGTTTCATTAAAAAATTTTACTGTTCCTGTGCTCATTTTGTTGTTTTAATATAGTTATGTTCAAAGTTAAGTATTTATTTTAGATCAAAACAAATATATTTCTACTTTACCGTGTAATATTTTTTAGCTTCAGGCATAAATGCTTTTAGCGCGGCTATTCGAGTCTCATCGCTCGGGTGTGTACTCAAAAGTTCCATAGGTTTTTGTCCGGTATTCATTTTAGCCATACGCTGCCAAAAACTAATTGCAGCTTCGGGATTATAGCCACCCATTGCGGCAAATATTAATCCCATTTTATCGGCCTCCGTTTCGTGAGTGCGGCTATATTTTAGGGTTCCGAGTTGAGAGGCTACACCGTAACTTTGTTGAAATAATGCCTGAGTAACTGCCGGTTTTTGCGATGTTGCTACTGATAATGCCGCGCCTCCAAATTGTACCAACATTCCTTGGCTCATTCGCTCACTACCGTGTTTAGCCACGGCATGCGCAATTTCATGACCCATTACAATGGCTAAACTCGCATCGTCCTGAGTTACAGGCAAAATCCCTGTATAAACTACTACTTTACCGCCTGGCATGCACCATGCGTTAACCGCCGGGTCATTTACCACGTTAAATTCCCATTTAAAACCAGCCAATTGGCTACTTAAGCCTTTATCGCGGTAATATTTTTCAACGGCTTGCTGAATTCGAGAACCAATGGTACGAACAGATACCACACGTTGATCGTCGGCGGGTAAAGGAGGATTCGCGGAAAGAAATTTACCGTATTCTGAAAGGCTCATGCCAATCATTTCCTGTTCGGAAACGAGACTTAAACCGCGACGGCCGGTAATAGCATTTTTATTGCAAGCCAAAAAACCTACAAGGCAAACGGCTAAAAGAAGATTTTTTTGTTTCATAAATGTTTTTTAATGTATGTTAATTATTCGATTTTACTTTAATGGCATACTTCCAAAAAAAGTTTAAGATAAGATCCGTCGTAATTTTTTCAAATTATTTATTAAACACTGTATTCAAATAAAGTGCCAATGGAATAATAATATGCGACTAATTAATTTCAGCGCTTAAACCTTTTTCCATTAGCGTTTGGCAAATGGGTTCCAAAGCTAATAATGTGCCTTTTTTTACGCCACATTTGCCATTGTAATGCACAATATAGGCGCATTGTTCGGCTTGTACAGCATCATGCCCGCAATATTTCTTTAAGCAATCAATCACCCATTCAAAGGTGTTAACATCATCATTAAATAATATAATGTTGCTAAGATGAGCGTTTTCGGTTAAAATTTCCTCTTCTTCTAAAACTTCTGTATCTGTGTAGCCATTTTTTATCATGTCGGAAAATAATTAAATTATTTATTCAAAAATTGTACGGCCTCGTTTCCATAGAGTTTTTTACCGTCTTTATATACAGTAATAAAGGCGTCGGTGATTCCAATATTTACCACTTCATCTTTTAATTTTTTTGAAAATCCCGAACTGATAAAATTACCAATGGTGTAAATATACAACCCATTAATTGCAACGTTGTTTACAGGCCAGGTTTTAATATTCATAAATTTTGTAGCCACATCGTTTGGAACCTGATTTTTATAAGCGCCAATTTGCACTTTGTAAGAAATTCCGGCTTCGTCCGTTTTTACGCCATTTTGGGAAGTTGCTGTCGGTCCCGTGCTAACCCCATTGTTAAAAGCGGTGATTGCCAGTGCGTTATTTGTGTTAACCATGGCGTTAGTTGCAGGAGTAATAGTGTTGCTCAACGTAGAATTATTGGAGATAAGCACTGCTCCTGAAAACACAATGGGATTTTCCGCCTCTAATTTTAAATTATTATTTTCCGATTGTAGTTTTTGGGCTTCGGCAAAAGGAGTACGCTTAGCATTATAGTATGCCGAAACAAATGCGTCTTTTACGCCTAGGTCAACCACTTTACGTTTATCTTCTAATAATTTAGCACTTTGGTTGTAGATTCCCGCTGTATAACGAAACAATCCACTTGGCAGTTTTTCGGTATAAATAGGCCGGAGGTTATAAAGTTGCGATTGCGTAATTTGTTTTGAATATACACCAATTTGAACGGTATATAATAATCCATTCATTTTTTCGAGTTCGTTTGTAATTTCCACGGGTGGTTCATTTACAGAATTCGCCGCAAGGTTAGCATTTGTAAAAGTATTTTTTGGAACGTTAGAGCTGACTGT
>JAYTBK010000240.1:0-1541 GCA_043737035.1 Bacteroidota bacterium
GATGAAACAGATATCCTTAATGCTTTACAATTTGCCGAAAAACGTGCGGACATAATTTTAATAACGGGCGGCCTGGGGCCAACAAAAGATGATATAACAAAAAACACCATTTGCAAATATTTTAATAGCGAATTGGTTTTAAATGAAGAAGTGCTTAACGATGTTTCAGATTTTTTTGCTAAGCGTAATAAAGAACTTTCTGATATAAATAAAAAACAAGCTTTGGTTCCTCTCAACTGCACCGCAATTCGAAATCTAAATGGTACCGCGCCAGGCATGTGGATTGAAAAAGAAAATAAAATTTTTGTATCAATGCCGGGCGTGCCATTTGAAATGAAAGGCATGATGAACAGTTTTGTAATTCCTGAATTAAAAAAAGATTTACACTTCCGTTCATTTATCTTAAAACCATTTTAACTCAAGGAATCGGAGAAAGCGTTCTGTCAGAAATGATAGGCGCGTGGGAAGATACTCTGCCGGCAAAAAAAATTGGTTTGGCTTATCTTCCATCGCCGGGTATGGTAAGGCTGCGTTTAAGCGGAACCAACACAAATGAAAATGCGTTAAAAATAAGTATTAATGATGAAGTAGATAAGCTCGTTCTTATTATTGAAAAATACGTTTATGGTTTTGAAGAATACGGAAAAGAACAACCTAAAATGGAAGAGATACTTGGCCAACTTCTTAAAGACAAAAACTTAAAATTGTGCCTTGCTGAAAGTTGCACCGGTGGATATATTTCGCATTTAATTACAAGTGTTCCCGGAAGTTCAACTTACTACAATGGAGGGATAATTCCTTACCAAAATGAATTTAAAAATGAATTGCTAAAAGTAGATAATGCAATTTTTAACGCCGAAGGTGCTGTAAGTAAAAGTTGCGTTGAACAAATGGTGAAAGGAGTTTTAAAAACCTTTAAAGCCAATACCGCAATTGCTGTGTCGGGTATTGCCGGACCAGCTGGCGCCACCGCCGATAAAGCGGTTGGAACAACATGGATCGCCGTTGCTCAAGGTAATAAAGTAGTTTCAGAAAAATTTATTTTTGGCGATAATAGGCAACGAAATATTCATGTAACAGCAATTACGGCAATGAATATGCTAAGAAAATTAATCCTAAACGTGGAGGAATAGTTTTATACACTTCTAAACATTCTAACTTTCCAAACCTTTTAACTTTCTAAATTTATATATGGAACTTGCTTACAGAGAATACGGATCGGGCCAAGCACTCATTATTTTACACGGATTGTTCGGACAAAGTGATAACTGGAACACGTTAGCGAAAAAATTCGCGGAAGCGGGCTTTCATGTTTTTACACCTGATTTGCGCAACCATGGCCTTTCGGGGCATAAAAGCGAATGGAGTTATGAAGTTATGGCTGAAGACATGAACGAATTTATACTTTTACATAATTTAAGCCAGCCAATATTATTAGGCCACAGCATGGGCGGAAAAGTAGTGATGTTTTACGAAGCGTTATATCCTGAAAAATGCAAAAAATTAATTGTTGTTGATATTGCGCCACGCATTTACAAACC
>JAYTBK010000241.1:0-1540 GCA_043737035.1 Bacteroidota bacterium
GAGATTCATCGCTTTAGTAAATCGCAACAAGATTCGTTATTAAATGCCGTTGAGAAAGGAATTGTGACGTTGGTTGGTGCTACCACCGAAAATCCATCATTTGAAGTTATTCCGGCTTTACTATCGCGCTGCCAGATTTATGTTTTAAAACATCTTACGAAAGATAATCTGATTGAATTGTTGAATAATGCAATTAAAGACGATGAAATTTTAAGTGCTAAAAATATTGTTATTGCCGAGTATGAGGCGTTAATGCGTATTTCGGGTGGCGATGGCAGAAAATTATTAAACGCGTTGGAGCTCGTAGTAAATTCAATTAATGAATCCAATATTGTTGTTACTGATCTTTTAGTAAAAAAATACATACAACAAAACCTTGCGTTGTATGATAAATCGGGTGAACAGCATTATGATATTATTTCAGCATTTATTAAATCAATACGAGGATCGGATCCAAATGGCGCGGTTTACTGGCTCGCGCGGATGCTTGATGGCGGCGAAGAACCTTCGTTTATAGCTCGCCGATTATTAATTTTAGCGTCGGAAGATATTGGAAATGCAAACCCAACCGCGCTTGTAATTGCCAATAATTGTTTTCAGGCAGTTGCTGCAATTGGTTTCCCAGAAAGCAGAATTATACTTTCGCAAACAACAACTTATTTAGCGTGCTCATCAAAAAGTAACAGCAGTTATGCTGCAATAAACGAGGCGCAACAAGCAGTAAAACAATTTGGCGATTTGCCTGTGCCATTGCATTTGCGTAATGCGCCAACCAAGTTAATACAGGAACTTGACTATGGAGATGATTATAAATACGCACATAATTTTGCGAACCATTTTACAAAACAGGAATTTTTACCTGAGGAAATTAGCGGGACGACATTTTATAAACCCTCGGAGTACTCACGCGAAAAAGATTTAAAAGAATTTTTGAAACAACGCTGGGGCGACAAATACAAGTACTGATTTTTTTCTTTTTTAAAGAGCTATTCCCGCTTTTCGCTTAATCTTTTTGGCGAAGAACCCACCAAAAAGGATAACGCTGCAATCGAGGCTAAAATAAAGTGAAATTATTGTGAATTGACGTTGACAATTCGCCAATTTTTTTTGTTTCTTATTATTATTAAGTAAAAGGACTATAAAAAAAATGAAGGGGCTTTTTAGCGAAGCCTAGTTTTCGTATTCAATAAATTTGCGGGCAGGTTCGGGTTTTTGTTCCAGTATTAAGTTTTTTCCGACCGCAATAATAAATCCGCCTAAAGCCTGCTCTACAATTTGCCAGCCAAAATCAGCTACCAGATATTTAAATGATAAATGTTTAGTAAAGGAAACTCCCAACACAGTAATCGTTGCAAATATTAAAAATCCTATGGCAATTCCGGTTAAAACGCCCCGTACCATTGGCGAAGAAACATACTTGCAAAGTAAACGGGTTTCAAACACGCGGTACATGATATAAGACAATACTAGGTAAACGAGCGCGGCTAAAACTAAAAATAATGCTTTGGAGAATTGAATACGGCTAAGATCATTTAAGAAT
>JAYTBK010000242.1:0-1534 GCA_043737035.1 Bacteroidota bacterium
AAACGACGGGTTGTTACTTTCTGTGCCACGTTACAAAACGGATGTTACGCGCGAGGCTGATGTAATTGAAGAGGTGATGCGCATTTATGGTTACAACAACGTAGAGGAAAGCACTACCATTCAGTTTACAGCAAACTACGCATTACGCGAAAAAGCAAGTACGGCCGAAAATGTTACAGCCAATCTGCTTACAGCATACGGGTTTAATGAAATGATGAATCTCTCGTTAACTAAAAGCTCCTATTATACTGACTCTGCCGGCTTGGTAAAAATTGTAAATCCTTTAAGCAGCGATTTAAATGTAATGCGTAAAAGTATGTTATTTAGCGGTTTAGAAACGCTTTCGTATAACACAAACAGAAAACAAAAGGACTTAAAATTTTTTGAGTTTGGCAAAACCTATGCACAGAATGCCATTGATAATAGCGGATTTCACTTTATTGAAACCAAGCATTTGTCATTGTTTTTAACCGGAAAAACTTATCCGGAAAATGCGTCGAAAAAAAGCGAAAACGTTCAATTTGGATTACTAAAAGCCTGTGTTGAAACGATCTTTAAAAAACTTTCGCTCGTTTATAAAATAGTGAGCTTAGATTACGAAGATTTTTCTTATGGATTGTGCTATGAACAAAAAAACAAACCATTGGTAAACTTTGGCGTTGTAAAATCTGATACATGTAAGAAATTTAATTTAAACGATGAAGTTTTTTACGCCGACTTTAATTGGGATAATATCGTTGCCTTAGTTGGAAAAACAAAATTGGAATTTAAAGAAATTGCTAAGTTTCCGGCGGTGCGCCGCGATCTTGCTTTGCTGATTGATAAAACCACAACCTATAAACAACTCGAAGAATTAGCTTTTGACACAGAGCGAAGAATTTTAAAAGCCGTTAACCTCTTCGATGTTTATGAGGGCTCTAACCTTCCGGAAAACAAAAAATCATACGCCTTAAGTTTTATTTTGCAGGATGAAGAGGCGACGCTAAATGAAAAGCAAATAGACAACGTTATGCAAAAATTAATTAAAACCTACACCGAAAAAGCCAACGCAACGTTACGGTAATTGAATTTGCCACATATTTAACTTGCGTTGTTGTTTAATTTTTGAGAGCTGCTCCCGCTTTTTCGCTTTATCTTTTTTGGAAAAGAGTCAAAAAAGGATGCCGCTTCAATCGGGGCTAAAAAACTTAGATGTTTTTTCAAGCGTTTACCACTTGTTAACCAATAATAACCATTTATTGTGAATTTACTGCCGGATATAAGTTCAATGCAAATAATCTTATAAAATATATTATTTTTACAATACGATGTTGAAATTTATTTGCACTTTACTTTTTACAATTTGGATGGGCTTACTTGCAGCTCAAATTCGCAATTCAGCTAAAACAACAACAATTACGTCGGCAAAAAATTATAAAGAAACGCATTATACAAAATGGAGCGTAAAAGCGGGAGCCAACCTTAGTGTGGTTTATCTGGCACGCAATGTAAAGGATAACAACAACGAACCCGGTTTGTGTGGCGGCCTAAATTA
>JAYTBK010000243.1:0-4181 GCA_043737035.1 Bacteroidota bacterium
CTCAAATAGTAATCGGCCTGTAAAGCCGGCAATTCAGTTTTAGCGTATTTTGATATTTTTTTATCGTCTTTTAAAAGTCCAATGATTGGTTCGGCCTGAGATACTGCTCCGATTTCGGTGTACGACCGTGCGAGCCAAACCATGGCTTTATATCTGTCGGGTGATTTATAACTTCTTATCACATATTCAAATGCTTCGATGCCTGAAAAAAATTCGCGTTTATAAAAATGCGAAATCCCAATTACATTCCAGTTATTATCTATCCAATGACCGGCTTTATGTATTTCATTTCCCTTCTTATCTTTAATGGTATGGCGTTGTATGGCATTGGATGATTTTTTAATGGCTTTATCAAATTCAGGGAAAGTAGCTTTTACCGTTTCGTTCGTTGGTATTAAATAAACCGGTAAAAGCCTATCGTAATCGTAAACAAACGATGTCCGAATTTTATCCTCGGCTTCTTTTATACTTTCGGTGGCATAGTAATATCCGTTAAACCTTGCGGTAAGATTATGATATCCCCGGTGCACAAATGTGTTTTTGGTTGTTTTGCAGGCGTTAAAAGCCAGCAGAAAGCAAACAATAACGGGAAAATATTTCAAAAAGTGTTTCAAAAAATAGTTTACAAAAATAAGCTAATAACGCCAAAATCGTAAATTTAGTATAATTTTACCCACAACTATGCCGGAAACAAAAAATAGCCGTTGGAAAATTTTTAGCGAACAATTGCGTAATAAATACAGGCTCGTAATCCTTAATGACGATTCGTTTGCCGAAAAATTTTCGCTACGTCTCTCTCCCCTTGGCCTTATTATTTTATTAAGCGGCATCACCATAATTATGACAACTTTTGTTACAAGTATTGTTGCATTTACTCCTTTACGCGAATATATTCCGGGCTATGGAAATGTGAATGACAGAAAGGATATTTTAAGTCTGAGTGCAAAAGCCGATTCGCTGGAAAGTGTGCTGATTTCCCGTGATTGGTATATGCAAAACATCTTAAACGTTTTTGCCGGTAAAGTGGGGGGCAAACCCGTTAGGCCGCCAAAAGATTCGACGGGTAAATATGCGCAAATAGACATTAAACCCAGTGGCGAAGATCAAAAATTGCGCAACCAGATTGAAACAAATAAATTCACATCTACAAGCGATAAAGTAACCGCTAATCGGATTGCCGCGATCAGTAATTTTTTCTTTTTCACTCCTGTAAAGGGAAGAATTACCACATCGTTTAATATGCGCGATGAGCATTTTGGTGTTGATATTGCAACAAAAGAAAATGAGCCTGTAAAGGCTACACTCGATGGAACAGTTGTGTTTTCAGGCTTTACGCCTGATGATGGTTATGTAATACAAATACAACACGGCAATAATTTAATGAGCACCTATAAACACAATGCCGCTGTAATCAAAAAAACGGGCGATTTTGTACACGCGGGCGAAGTTATTGCGGTGGCCGGCGATGCCGGAGAAAACAGCGCGGGTGTACACTTGCATTTCGAAGTTTGGTACAATGGTTTTGCATTAAACCCGCAAGATTACGTTGTTTTTTAAAACTCCGTCGTATCAGCGGTACATGGCCGTTATGGCATTGCTGTTTTAAAAAGATCGTTATAATTGAAATATTAACGCTGGAAGAATAAGAATTAAAGCGATTATTTTAACGTGTTCGTTCGTCTAAAATTCAAAAAAAACTTTCTGTTGAAGCAATTATTGCATACATTTGCACCCGAATTTTAAAGCTTAACCATTCTATTTTTGCGTAATGATCAATAAAATCAGTATTTTTAAAAAGGTTAAAAGTTTTTCATTAACTCTGTTGGCCATTTTATTTGGCTTTTCGCTTAACATAAAGGCCTCCGAGCCGCAGGACGAAGTAACGAATCCGCACCAACAAGAACTTGCAAACGCTGAGGTCGACAACAGCGGTACAGATCATAAAAAGTCGATTGATATTGCCTCTGTTGCCTTCGAACACATTTTAGACGCACACTCCTGGCATTTTTGGGGCGAAGGGCACGAATCGGTAGCAATGCCATTGCCAGTAATTCTGTATTCGAATATTAAAGGTTTACAAATGTTTATGTCTTCGCGTTTTGCACACGGCCATGCTTCCTATAACGGTTATAGCTTGCACGATGAACATATTGTTTCGGAAAATCCTTCCGAATCAGTTTATGATTTTTCAATCACAAAAAATGTAGCGCAAATGTTTGTTTCTATGTTTTTAATGTTTTGGTTGTTTATTTCCATCGCCAATTCTTATAAATCGCAGGGCGTGAGTAGCGCGCCCAAAGGAAAGCAGTCGTTTTTTGAGCCGTTGATAGTTTTTGTGCGCGACGATCTTGCAAAAAACAACATTGGCGGTAAAAACTACGAAAAATTTGTTCCGTATCTTTTAACTGTATTTTTTCTTATTTTAATTAATAACGTTTTTGGAATGTTGCCAATTGGCGCTAATCTTACGGGCAATATAGCGTTCACACTTGTACTTTCAGTGATTACACTAATTGTTACCAATTTAAATGGTAATAAACATTACTGGCATCATATTTTTGCGCCACCCGCACCTAAATTAATTTGGATTATACTTATCCCTATTGAGATTGTGGGAATTTTTACCAAGCCGTTCGCTTTGATGATTCGTTTGTTCGCTAACATGACGGCGGGCCACATCATCATCATCAGCCTTATTGGTTTAATATTTATTTTTAAAACTACAATGGCTTCATTGGTTGCTGTTCCTTTTGCATTATTTATAAGTATTTTAGAATGCCTTGTAGCCGTTTTACAGGCTTACATTTTTACCATGCTAACCGCGCTTTTTATCGGTACTGCTTGTGCCGATCATAACGAAGATGGCGCACACAATGATGATGATGAAGCAGTGCCCGTAAAACAACACTAATAGTAAAGTTTAATTTTTTGTTTAACCAATATATAAAAACCAAGTAACATGATCGGAAGTATCGCAGCAGTAGGTGCAGGCTTAGCAGTAATAGGTGCAGGCATTGGCATCGGACAAATCGGCGGACACGCAATGGATGCCATTGCTCGTCAGCCTGAGGCATCCTCAAAAATTCAAACAACAATGATTATAGCGGCAGCCCTTGTAGAAGGTGCGGCGTTATTTGGTATTGTTGTGGCATTATTAGGTAACAACCCTCAATAAGCCGAAATTTAAAACCAATGCTCTTGCGGTTGGCAATGGCATTGGTTTACATTAAAACGTTGAACAAAAATTAGTCGTAAGGCAAAAAAAATTTAATAAAACCCATCATGAATTTAGTTACACCCGGAATTGGATTAATTTTTTGGACAACTATTACATTTATACTTTTATTGGTAATACTCGGTAAATTTGCCTGGAAACCAATATTAAGCGCCATTAAAATGCGCGAAAACGCGATTGCCGATGCTTTGGCAAGTGCCGAAAATGCTTTGAAAGATATGCGTGAATTAAAATTAAACAACGAAAAAACATTATCCGAAGCACGTGCCGTACGCGAAATATTATTGAAAGAGGCACGCGAAACAAAAGAAGCGATTATTGCGGAAGCAAAATCAAAATCGCAAGCGGAAGCCGATAGAATTATGGCATCGGCGCGTGAACAAATAACCAATGAAAAAAATGCCGCTGTTGCTGAATTAAAAAATCAGGTAGCAACTTTATCGATTGAAATTGCTGAGAAAATATTACGCAGTGAATTATCGAGCGATGAAAAACAAAAAGCCCTTGTAAGTAATTTGATGAAAGACGTAAACCTAAATTAGGAAGTGGTATTTTAGAAGTGAGATCTTTCGGGAACAAAACTTCTAAATTTTTAAATTTTTAAATTTTAAACATGATAGTTGCCTCAAGATACGCGAAATCATTATTAGACCTTGCGGTAGAAAAAAATCAGCTTAATGCTGTTTTTTCTGATATGCAGCAAATAAAGGCTGTGTGCGACAACACCAAAGAATTTATTTTATTTTTAAATAGCCCGCTTATTAAATCCGACAAAAAAATTTCTACAATTAAAGCGGTTTTTGAAGGAAAAATAAACGCCCTTACTCTCGGATTTTTAACCATCGTTACATCTAAGCGCCGCGAGTCGGTTATTCCGGAAATGGCCGCCAGTTTTATTGATCAATATAAAATTCATAAAAATATTTTAACCGCGGTAATTACTTCG
>JAYTBK010000244.1:0-1531 GCA_043737035.1 Bacteroidota bacterium
AATACATTTAGTGCTACTACCATTGCTATGGCCGATTACGATATGCAAAGTTTGGCTTATGAATTGAATTACGAATCGGCTAAAGTTGCTAAAGAAGCCATTACTGAATTTTATGCCGAGTTTCCCGAATTTGCGGGCATTCCGAAATTTGTTGCCGGTGCATTAGGGCCAACTAACCGCACGTTATCATTATCTCCAAATGTAAATGATCCCGGATTTCGTGCTGTTACGTTTGATGAACTCGTTGAAGCTTATACCGAACAAGTTCGTGGGTTAATAGATGGTGGTGCGGATTTGTTATTAGTAGAAACAATTTTTGATACATTAAATGCAAAAGCAGCGTTGTATGCCATTCAAAATTATTGCGAATCGATTGATAAAAAAATGCCGGTGATGGTGTCCGGTACAATTACAGATGCAAGCGGAAGAACCTTATCAGGACAAACAACCGAAGCATTTTTAAATTCAGTTTCCCATGTAGATCTGTTAAGTGTTGGTTTAAATTGTGCTTTAGGAGCAAAAGATATGCGCCCGTATTTAGAAGAACTTTCTAATAAAGCACCATTTTATGTAAGCGCTTATCCCAATGCCGGTTTGCCCAATCAATTTGGTGAGTACGACCAGGATGCACATGAAATGGGCCATCAAATAGAAGATTTTTTAAAAGCCGGTTTTTTAAATATTGTCGGCGGTTGCTGTGGTACAACTCCATCGCACATTAAACGCATTGCTGAACTGGCAAAAGATGCCAAACCACGCAAAAAACCTCAACCTGATACGTTGATGCATTTAAGCGGATTAGAGCCATTTACCTTAACTCCGGAAAGCAACTTTATAAACGTTGGTGAACGAACAAATGTTACAGGTTCGAAAAAATTTCTTCGGTTAATTAAAGAAGGAAATTTTGAAGAAGCATTGTCAATAGCCAAAGATCAAGTAGATGGCGGCGCGCAGGTAATTGATGTAAACATGGATGAAGGTATGTTGGATAGTGAACAAGCTATGACGACCTTTTTAAATCTTATTGCCTCCGAACCTGATATTTCTCGTGTACCAATAATGATCGACAGCAGTAAGTGGACCGTTATAGAAGCAGGATTAAAATGTGTACAAGGAAAAGCAATCGTAAATTCCATTTCTTTAAAAGAAGGCGAAGAAAAATTTATTGAACAAGCACATAAAATAAAACAATATGGCGCAGCTGTTATTGTGATGGCTTTTGATGAAGTTGGACAAGCGGATACACTGGATCGTAGAAAGGAAATTTGTAAACGCGCGTACGATGTTTTAGTTGATAAAGTAAACTTTCCGCCGCAAGATATTATTTTTGATCCTAACATTTTTCCAGTGGCAACAGGTATGGAAGAACACCGTTTGAACGCGGTGGATTTTTTTAATTCTACAAAATGGATCAAAGAGAATTTGCCTCATGCAAAAGTAAGTGGAGGTGTAAGTAATGTTTCGTTTTCTTTTAGGGGAAATGATCACGTGCGAGAAGCTATTCATTCCTCATTTTTGTACCATGCCGTAA
>JAYTBK010000245.1:0-4171 GCA_043737035.1 Bacteroidota bacterium
AGGAAACCTCATAGGGAAACAAGTCCGTGTAGTTCCCGAGCTTTCTTTTTTTATAGACGACTCTTATGATTATGCCGAAAAAATAAATAAGTTATTTGATAAACCTATTTAGAAATTGGAAAAGCAATAACAGCAAAGTAATTGAACCTGCCTTTTTTTATAGCAAAACGTTATTTGATTTCAAAAAAATCAAATAATGCCATTAATATTATTTCCTGGATAAGTATTACCGCAATTGCAATTACAACAGCGGCCTTGGTAATAATTCTTTCGGCTATGAATGGCTTAACCGCAGTTGTAGCCGATCTTTATCACGCCATCGAACCTGATATTAAAATCACTTCTGTTAACTCAAAATACATAAATGATAAGGAAATTATCACACAAAAAATAAAAACGCTCGATGGTATTAAAGATATTTCCTATTCTATTGAAGAGAACGCATTAGCTAAAGCGGATGATAAACAAACCATTGTTACGGTAAAAGGTGTTGATGAAAAATTTAAGGAATTGACGCATTTTGATACGGTAGTTGTTGATGGTGTTTATAGGTTTAAATACAATGGGCAAAATTACGGCGTATTTGGTCGGGGCATTGCCAATAAGTTAGCGGTAAACGTTAATGATTTTACTTCGCCAATTTCTCTTTATGCACCACGCAGGGGCAAAGTTGAAAGCCTTGATCCTGAAGACGCTTTTAATAAATTAATTATCAGTCCGGCAGGTGTTTTTTCGCTCAACGATGATTTTGATTATAAATATTTGCTGATTGATCTATCAGCAGCGCAACAACTTTTCGATTGCGGAAACGCTGTTTCTATAATAGAAGTAAGTTTAATCAATCGCCAAAAAATTGAGCAAGTGCAGAAAAATCTTAATGTACTTTTAGGTAAAAACTTTTTAGTTAAAAACCGTTACCAACTCAACGATGTGCTTTTTAAAACTCTCGAAACAGAAAAACTCTGGGTGTTTTTAATACTTGCTTTTATTTTAGTTATTGCAACTTTCAATATTATTGGAGCACTTACCATGCTTATTATCGAAAAGAAAAAAGATATTAAAACGTTATACAATTTGGGTGCTGATGCCCGTTTTATTAAAACAATATTTATGCAGGAAGGTTTTTTAATTACCGCTGTTGGCGCTATTGGTGGCTTAGTGCTGGGCTTAATAATTTGTATTTTGCAACAACAGTTTCATCTTGTAAAATTTGATGATGGATACGTTATTCCTTATTATCCTATAAAAATGAATATAAAAGATTTTATATGGATTTTAGGCGTCGTTATGGGAATTGGATTTGTGGCTGCAATTTATCCAGTGAGGGTTTTTACACAGAATGATTTGATGCACCAATAAAACTATATCTTAGTATTATGTTCGTTAGGCTCGGCGTTAATAATTAATTTTACACCGTCATCGTGCAAACTTACTTTTCGCTGCCTGTATAAAATACCTATCGATTTTTTAAATGTACTTTTACTCATATTAAATTTTCGCTCAATGATATCAGGCGAAGCTTTATCGGTAAAAGACATAAAGCCATCATTCTCTTGTAAATATTTTAATAATTGATCTGTTGATGATAAAACATTTTTAAAGCCAATATTTTGCAGGCTAAGGTCAATAAGATTTCCTTCCCGTATCAATTTAATGTAACCTTTAACGTTGTCACCCACGGCGAGGGCAGTGAACAAATCGTTATGATATATTAATCCTTTATGAATGCCATTAATAATACACGTAAATCCTAAATCAGTTTCGTTATAAACCAAAAGGTCGACCTCTTCACCCTGTTCCACTTCCAATAATTCGTTGCTAATAAATTTATTTATTTTACCCGAAGCAATGATGCGTTCTGATAATTCATCAACGTAAACGTACACTACATATGAATTTCCTTCCGCCATTTTTATTTTTTGTTCTTTAAAAGGAACAAAAAGATCTTTCTCCAAACCCCAATCTAGGAAAGCGCCTACTTTATTTACTTCTGTAACTTTTAAGAAAGCAAATTCGTTAATTTCAACAAGTGGCTGGTAGCGCGTGGCGATCAATCGATCCTCAGAATCTTTATAAATAAAAACTTCAATTTCGTCGTTAATTTTAAAATCAGCTTCGATAAATTTTTTAGGAAGCAGCACAACTTCACCGCCTTCTTCACCTAAATACATTCCTGGAGGAGTATCCCGCAGAATGACTAATTTATTTGTTTTTCCCAGTTCAATCATGGCGTGTATGAGCGGCAAGTTAAACAAATAAAATAAGTTTCTTAAGATAGAACCGTTTGTTTTACGGAATATGACTTTAATAAGTGAAAGCACCCCTTTGATAATTTGTCCATGTTAAAATTTGCTTTTTTTAACGCACATTGTTATATTAGCGTTATTAATTTATGAAATGTTTTTTTGAAAGCGAACGATCACTTTTACAATTTTATTACATACTGTTTGTAGAAGCTTGTTACACCGCGTCCGTTACAATTTTGATAGGTCGATTATTACACTAATAGAATTTTAAATTGTTTATGAAAAAATCACTACTTTTTATTCTCTTATGCTTATCTTTTAGTTTTTGCGGTCAGGTTATTACAACAACGGTTAACCCTACTGTTGCGCAAATGCAGGCAGCTTTGCAAGGTAATGGAGTTGTGGTAACAGGGTTAACAATTACATGTCCAACAGATGCATATGCAATTTTTGGAAATGGCTCGCCGGCATTAGGAGCGGGTGGTTTAATCAATGGCATTTTGCTAACTACAGGAACCGCCACAAGCGTTGCAGGGCCTCCATCCGGTTTTAATAGTTTAGATAATGCCAGTTCTGGTGGGGCGGGCTCCGCTTTGGGAAACACCCTTTCGGGTGGAACAACCTTCGACGGCTGTTACATAAATTTTTTAATTACACCCAACTGCGGAACTTTAAGTATTAAATATGTGTTTGCTTCTGAAGAATATCCGGAATTTTCAACAGGAAGTATTAATGATGTTTTTGGATTTGTAATAACCGGGCCAAACCCTGCAGGAGGGAATTTTGTTCAAAAAAATATTGCAACCTTACCTGCCACAACTACCGGCACAAATGTCGTGTCCATTCAAAACGTAAATAATGGCCTTACAAATACTGGTCCTTGCACAAATTGCGCATATTACGTAAATAATCCTCCGGGTTTAATTTATGACGGCGCTACCACAGTGTTAACCGCCTCTACTGCCGTTACTCCTTGTCAAACTTATACAATGACTATTGGCGTGTGGGACGACAGCGATGGGATTTACGATTCCGGTGTATTTTTAGATGTAAACGGACTTTCCTGCATTGGACAGCCTACCATTACTGCTGTCGTCAGTCCTTCAATAATTTGTGGCCCGCAAACAGTTACTTTAACAGCCGGAGGTGGAATTGCATCTGGTACTTATACTTGGTCTGCTCTGCCTTCCGGCGGATTAGTTTCTACTGTAGGCCAAACGGTTACCGCAAGCCCTTCGGTAAATAGCACTTACACGCTCTCTTATTCTGATATAAATACTTGCCCGGGTGTTCCTTTAATTAAAAACACAACCATAACTTTTTCAACCGCGCCAACTTTCTCTGATACAAAATCGCCAACTACAAATATTTGCCCGGGGCAAACAGCAACCTTAACTGCTACTGGGCCTGTCGGGTCATATACCTGGACTCCTGGCGCTACATTGAGTTCCACGAATGGCTCAGTTGTAATTGCGAGTCCTTCGGTAACTACAACGTATACAGTAACTAAGGCTGCGGGCGGCTGTATAAGCAATACTGTAGTTACAGTTTTTGTGACAACACCTGCCGGTTTAACAATTTCTCCTTCATCTACAACAATTTGTTCGGGCCAAACTGTTAATTTTGTCGCTTCTGGTGGAAGCACATATACCTGGACAGCAAGTAGTGGTTCTAATCCGCCATCCACAGCGAGTGTAACAGTAAACCCAACAATAACCACTACGTATACAGTATTATCAACGTGCTCTGCTTCAACAATTACATCAATAAATGTAAGCCCTGCACCAATTGTTTCGGTTTCCCCAACAAACTCTGGAATTTGTGCCGGCCAATCCCTCACGTTAACCGCCACAGGTGGAACAAGTTATACTTGGACGGCCAGTACTGGAGCTAATCCGCCAAACACGTCTGTTGTTGTTGTGTCA
>JAYTBK010000246.1:0-1526 GCA_043737035.1 Bacteroidota bacterium
CAATAAATAAACGTTTTCCATAAGAAATCATTTTTCATGAGGAAACAATACAAAGTCCCGGCCATCCACTACGTCACCGTCTTTATTTGCTTTAATTGTAAAAGTTGTTTTATTATCTTTTTGGGTGCTCATTTTTAACCTTATTAATTGTTCTTCATCAATTTGTGCAGTGTATTTACCGGGCACAAGGCCTAACAAACTATAATACCCATCGCTTTCCGATAAGGTGCGGCCAACTAGTTTTCCCTTCTCATTTATGATATTTACAATTACACGGCTTAAACCTTTATTACCGGACAGGTTGTTTAAGTAAATGGTACCTGATACCTCACCCACCACAGAAACGGGAATATTAACTACTTTAAATTTATTGGGATCGATCATGACAGCAATATTCTTCTTTTTTATTTGCCAGGCAATATTGTCAAAGTTGCTATTATCCATTTCTAAGTTGTAGCTATTATTAGCTTCCAGGTTCGATATAGAAATAGTGGTATCCTTGTTCATTTGCAGTTTGCCCCCGTTTATATGAATGTTTACATTATTTAACATGGGCTCGTTGCCGTCTCGTTTATCGTTGCAATTAATATCCAGGTAAGCCTTCAGTATTATTCCACCCTTACCTATACTTGTTTGATTATTAAATATCAGTTGATTGTTTTGATCGTTATACATAAAACTACCCCGTGCGGTTTGTACGGTACTGATTGTTTTTTTAATTTGCTGTATGGTAAACGAGGTTTGTGCAAACGAAAAATTGTACCGAATTCCCAGCGATGTATAGCTTTCCCTGTTGCGGCTATTGTGCTCGTACGAGGCATTGATAAAGCCATTTTGAAACAACCGTTTTTCCATCTCGCATTTTAATATGCCAAACTTTTTTGTTGAGTATTCATATTGAATTTGAGGGGTTATTCTAAGGCTTGTATTCAGCCTGATGGTAAATGAAAGATTGCTGTAGATAAAGATATTTTGAGGATCGTTGATAAAGGCATTGGTGGTTAGGTTGGAACTGATGCCTTTAAAATTTGTTGACAGCAATAACTCGGTACTGGTGTATTTGCTTTTTGGAATGGTAATTTGAGCGTAGGTAAACCGGGAGAATAAGGTAAATTTATTATGCTTGTATGGCATGCTTACCATCAGTTTTTTCTCAGAAATAAAATTAACCCTGATAGCCTCCTGGCCCTTAACATACCTTACATAATTTGCTTCTATTTGAAGGTTTGATGGCAGGCGATAATTAATTACGCCTTTGTTTAGTACACCATTAATATGCTCGGCTGATAATAAAATATTAGAGGACAGCCTTACTGAGGCATTTAAAAAGGGCATGGTCTTGTGCAAACGAAGGCTTGATAAGTATTCAAAACCTGCACCTACAGTTACCCTTTTGTTTAAACCGTAATTACCCACTAACCTGGTAAAAATGCCTTTATTATGTTCGCTTACCATACCGGCGGTTAAGTTGTATTCGAATTGTTTTTCAGGTAAAAAATTAAATGGAATATTAATGTTTTCTTCCC
>JAYTBK010000247.1:0-4160 GCA_043737035.1 Bacteroidota bacterium
CAAATAGTAACGATTGTTGCTCACTCAAACTTAACGGGAAACTTTGAGGATAATTTTCAAAACGGCCTTCGCGTACATCAAAAAAATTATCAATTACGCTATAATTATTGGTTGGATAAAAACCCAAATATTTTGTAAGCTCAAACAAAAAATACAAATGTAAATCGTAGTAACCACTTTGGTTTTCATCAAGCCATTGAAGTATGCTAATAATATATTCATAGAGTTGGTGGTTTTTACTTTGCTCTTTCACACATTTATAAAGTACTTCATTTATAAATTGCGCTATAAATAATTTTATAATGTTGGTAGTAAGATTCGTGTAAATATAGGTTGACTTCACTTCGCTAACCTGATGAATCTCCCGGTTTTCCTTCATTATAAAAACCAGTTCTAATTGTGATAAAGGTTGAATAAGCGCAGGCCTAATACCTGTTTTTGATTTGTTACTTGTATTTATATTGAGGTTAAGTAAACCAAAATCGCGGGTATAAACCTTTGAAATAATTTTTGAGTCGGCGTATTTTACATTATGCAATATTACTCCTTGTGTGGTAATTCGCATTAATTAATAACTAAAAGCTTGGTAACAGATTTTTGCCCACCATCGCTCGTTGCACAATATATGATATAAACACCTGATGAAACCTTTGTGCCATTAATGGTTTTTAAATTCCATTCAACTTGTCCACCCTCCGATTTGGTTTCCCAAACTAAATTGCCCGCCACATCGGTAATTTTTAAAACTGTTTCGTCAATTAATCCTGTAATATATGCGCTTCCACCGTAACCCGGCTTAATGGGGTTTGGATAAGCGTGCACAGCGCTAAATTTTTCAAATCCTTTTATCACCGAAGTTCTAAACGATTGTATTCCTTTTTCTGTGCCAATAAACACATCGCCCGTTGTACCATCAATGGCAATATCGCGTATTATGTTTGAGTACAACGGACTCGTTTCCACGGTAAAATGGTATATTTCTTTTTGTCCGTCGGCCGATAAGCAATATACACCCGAAGTTTCAGTGCCTATCCATTTTCTGTTGGCTCCGTCAATCGCTATCGCGGTAACTAATTCTTTCTCTAACAAGATTTGCACGTTACCATCTTGTTCAATTAAAATTTGCTGGCTGTCCCAGTTAGTGCCCGTAAAAATGTTTTCCGGGTTATAAAAAATTGAAACTCCTTTTGCGGTTCCTATCCAAATGTGACCGTTTAAATCTTCTGCCATCGAATAAATATCTGGTGATGGAAGAGCGCCAATACCAGCCGCTGTACCCAATATTTTAGCATTATTAGTGTTTGCTGGCAAAAAAGCACTTGTAGGCTTATACACTAATAAACCTGTACCTCTCGCAAGCTGAACCCAAACCTGATTGTTTTTATCAATCATTACTTTACCGGCAGTGGGTATTGCGGGCAATATAAAAGTAAAATCAAAATTTTGCCAGCTCCCATTTTTTTTCATCACATTTAAAAACCGGTTGTTTATGCTTGATACAGCCCATAAATTGCTATTGTTATCAAACGCCAACCCTCCAATTCTCACATCAGTAGTATTTGCCAAGGTGAGCGAACTGTTTGTTGCGTTATAAACTTTTACAGGAACATTTTTCTTTAGTTCAATTACCCCTTTTCCCCAACTGCCATAGGCAACGTGTGTTTTATCATTAGGATCTATGGCTACACAATTTAAATCGCCAACGGTATCGGTTAACGAGGAGTGAACGGAAGTCCACGAACCGTTAGTATAATAATTCATGTTTGGTCCGTTAAACTGATTGCTCCATATATCGCCTAGGTAAGTAGAAGCTACAAAAACATTTCCATCCTGTACCGCCAGATCATTTACTAAATTTGTATTTGGTCCGTTAATCCCAATTTGTTGGCTGATTTCAGGATAATTGCCAAACGATTTCATAAGTCCCAATCGTGTATCGGCCGAGTAAAATAAACGGTATTCGGGTAGATGATCTTCAAAAAAAACATCGCGTATATTAGCGTACCGGTTTTCGTCATAACGTGTAACCGATGCCTCATTACCGTTGGTTGGGTTTAATAACGTCGCGCCAAACTGATCAAGGGTAACCAATTTATTAATTGCGGAATGATCATATAATTTTTTGATTTCGTAAGGAAAATTTTTCTGACTAAAATATTGCCAGCTCAAACCGTTAAATTCAAAAAGTGTATCCTTAAAAGATTGATTTGTTTTTAGCCGCTCCGAATAATTAACCAAAATTTTAGAGTTATACTTTACAATAGCATTGTACGGACCTTTGGGCAAATTGGTAACTTTACGCCAGTTACTAAAGTTTGTTAGCACTTTTGTATTCCGCGCTACATAAACGCCTGAGTCGGTTGCCGCCATTACACAACTGTCGTTGGAAGTTACCTGCTGCACGTTTATGTACGATCCTGTAAGCCCAAAAAAATAAGTGTCTTTTACTTCTACTTTCGCAAGATCCAATTTTATTACTCCAAACGAGCAGGCCAGAAAAGCCATCGTATGATCAAAATAAACTTCGTTGATGGATTTACTTCCGGTAATTGTTTTGCGAAAAATATCCGGAAAATTTATCACACGATCATCTTTTATAAAATCAATGTTTGAATTTTCATAAATAACTAACACCATTTTATTTGCAGGGTTATAGCGCAACAGTTTTACGCCAACATCCGAAAGACCATTTATTTTTGTAAGCTTTTCAATGCTGTTATCATCGGTATTGTATTTTACAAGGCCACTTCCGTTTGAACAATACACTAAATTACCCGCTTTAACTACGCTTTTCGCTTCGGTATAATTTAAATGATCTGTCCATTCACCAACTTTTACTTGCGCAAAATTAGTAAAGAAGCAAAGTGTAAATCCTATTAACCAGCAAAGATTTTTCATTTTATTAAAACTGATATTACCTTTTTTTATTGTTTAAATATATGTAATTATTGATGCTGAACATGGCAAAAATTGATGAATTAAACTGACAAAAACAGAAAAATTGCTAAAAAATATTTTGTTTTGAACAAAACCTGACAATTTTACGTTTTTTGCGGAATGGCAAACATATTGATATTAATTTAACGAAAAATTTTTAAATCATGGAAGACAACGTTAACGAAAAAAAACCTAATATATCGCAGGAAGAAAATATTGAAATTACTGAAGAAAAAAACGCAGATGAAGGCGCCGACATTGAGAAACAAATCGCGGAAGAACCGATAAATTTTGAATCTAAAATTGTCGAATTAAATGACCGATATTTAAGGTTATACTCGGAGTTTGATAATTATCGTAAACGCATGATTAAAGAAAAATCGGATATCATCCGTTCGGCGGGTGAAGATGTTTTTAAAGCGATCATACCAAGCATTGATGATTTTGAACGCGCTATAAAAGCCAATGAATTAATTACTGATGCTCAACCCATTAAAGAAGGCATGACGCTGATTTATAATAAATTAAAATCGGCGTGTACTGCAAAAGGTTTAGAACCTATGGATGTTGCTGGTAAAGCTTTTGATGCCGACATTATGGAAGCAATAGCACACATACCCGCACCAACAGATGATTTAAAAGGCAAGGTGGTTGATGATGTTGAAAAAGGATATAAATTAGGTGATAAAGTAATACGCTTTGCTAAAGTTGTAGTAGGCAATTAATTAAATATAAAATGAGCAAACGGGATTTTTACGAGATATTAGGCATTAACAAAGGCGCAAGCGAAGATGAGATAAAAAAAGCTTATCGTAAACTCGCAATAAAATACCATCCCGATAAAAATCCGGACGATAAAGGAGCTGAAGAAAAATTTAAAGAAGCAGCCGAAGCTTACGAAATATTAAGTAATCCTGAAAAGAAACAACGGTACGATCAGTACGGACATGCTGGAATGGGCGGCGCATCGGGTGGTGGTGGCTATGGTGGTGGTGGCATGAATATGGACGATATTTTTAGCCAGTTCGGTGATATTTTTGGTGGTGGTGGTGGATTTGGCGGCGGACGACAGAGTGGGGGAAGGCGTGTGATGCGCGGATCAAACCTTCGCGTAAAGGTAAAAATGAACCTGAGGGAAGTTGCAAAAGGGGTTGAGAAAAAACTAAAAGTAAATAAATTTGTTGGATGCAACACCTGTAAAGGCAGTGGTGCAAAAAACGGGC
>JAYTBK010000248.1:0-4160 GCA_043737035.1 Bacteroidota bacterium
GCTGTGCAAGTTCTACCTGAGTTTTAGCGTGAGCCGTTTGCGCTCTAGAAGAAAATATTTCTAAGATTAATGTTGTACGGTCTAATATTTTTTTACCAAGCTCTTTCTCTAAATTACTTTGCTGCGAAGGCGATAATTCATCATCAAAAATAACCACCGAAATTTTATGTTCTAAAACGTATTGTTTTACGTCGCTAAGTTTTCCTTTACCAATAAACGTCGCTTTATCAGGTTTTGCCAGTTTTTGGGTAAATATTTTTTTAGTCTCAAGTCCGTACGTTTGCGCCAAAAATTCGAGTTCGTCAAGGTATTCAAAAGCGAGTTCCTCATCTTGCTTTTGATTGATAACGCCAATTAAAACCGTTGTATGTATATCGGGAGCGGTAGTAGTAGTTGCGGGTTTCATCTGTTATTTGTTTTTTATGTCGCTTTCTACATAAGATGCAACCTCTTCAATTTGCTTTGGTGTAAGCACTTCTTTATATGCAGCCATTCCATTTTTACCATTGCTAATGATTTCAATAATCGACAAGTGGTTTAATTGAATACTGCTTAAATCTTTAGCGCCATTTACTCCAAGTTTACCGTCGTTTCCGTGGCAAAGTGTACATTTTTCTTCAAAAATTTGTTTGCCCGTTGCAACCGTGAAACTCGCGCCTGCCGTAGCATTTTTAGCTTTTTGAGCAAGCCCAAAAGAAACAATGATTAAAAAAAATGAAAGCGAAGCGAGGATTTTATTTTTTTTCTTAAAGCCGATTATCGCAAATGGTATTGATAGAACAATCAATATAATTTTAGAAATGAGAAACATGTTCATTACCGGAAGATGAACCACTAAATAAACTCCTGTAGCAAGGAAACCGAAACTTACAATGATTTCCAAAACGCGTGTTTTCCTTCTAAAAGTTTCGAGCAATTCAAATTTATCGCTTAGCAACAAAATGGTTTTAACTAAATAAATTAAAGTAAAAACTACTACAAATAGGTAGTGTAAATGTAACATGCCTGTTGCCATGAATCGGTTTTAAAGTGAATTTCAAAATTAATAATTAATATGCAATTAAAGCCTATCGGCCGGTTTTTATAAATGCGCTATAATGCTATATTTGTTATTCTTAAATTTTATTATGCGTAAACTGTTTTTATATTTTGTATTGTTTTTATCATGTATAAATAATGCTATTGGGCAAACAACTTTCCCGGTAAACGGCACCCCAAATTTACTGCACACAGTTTACGCGTTTACCAATTGTACCCTGCATATTGATGCTGATAATATTTTGATAAACGCAACACTTATTATTAAAGACGGAAAAATAGTGAAGGCGGCGCAAAAAATTGAAATTCCAAAAGAGGCCATTGTTTTGGATTTAAAATCCAAACACATATATCCTGCATTTATTGATCTTTATAGTGACTACGGAATGCCCGAAAAAAATAAAACGGATATTCAGGATGCATCAAAAAAAGGTGCATATGGTTGGAACCAGGCAATAAAAAGTGAAGCAGACGCATATAGATTACTTTTGCATAATCAACAAAAAGCAGATGAGCTTCGTAAAAATGGGTTTGCATTGGTACTTACGCACAACAAAGACGGAATTGTGCGGGGAAGCGGTGCATTGGTACAACTTAATAACGGCAAAGAAAATGAAAGTATTTTAAAAGATAGAGCAGCAGCGTTTTATTCTTTTAATAAGGGAACATCGAACCAAGAGTATCCATCATCATTAATGGGTGCAATCGCGTTGTTACGGCAAACGTATTATGATGCCGATTGGTATAAAAATAATACCGGAAAAACAGAATACAACATTAGTTTAGAAGCATTTAATAGGCTACCGGAGTTGCCCTCAATATTTGAAGGCAACGATAAGTATAACGACTTACGCGCTAAAACCATTGGTAACGAATTTAAAATAAACTATATTATAAAAGGTGGCGGAAACGAATACCAGCGACTTCACGAAATTGAAAAAACGAATTCAAAATATATTATTCCCGTAAGTTTCCCTGAAGCCATTGACGTGGAAGATCCGCTGGACGCCGAACAGGTTACGTTATCAGACCTTAAACATTGGGAAATGGCTCCCGCAAATTTGGCTGAACTCGAAAAAAATAATATTTCATTTTGCATTACAACCGCCGATTTAAAAAATAAAGCCGACTTTTTGAAAAATATTCGCAAAGCTGTAAAGTACGGATTATCTGAAAAAGGCGCACTAAGGGCGCTAACCGTTAGTGCTGCAAGTTATATAAATGTGCAGGATATTGTTGGAAGTTTAAAGCCCGGCATGTTAGCTAATTTCTTTATTTCATCAAAGCCTGTTTTTAGTGATGATGCTACTATTTATGAGACCTGGAGCAATGGAATAAAATTCGTATACGATGATATTTCTGCGCCGCAAATTGCAGGCACATATCAACTCGTGCTTGGCGCGGCGAAATACAAAGTAACTTTAAGTAAAGAAAAACAAAATAATTTTTCCATAACCCTTGCCGACAGTTTAAAATCAAAGGGAACTTATAGTTATCAAAATAATCTTATCACCCTTAGTTATCCGTACGATTCTACAGCAACTGTTAGGCTTTCGGGAAACTACTACGAAAGCGAACGTTATTTTTCGGGCTTGGCACAATACCCCGATGGTAGTTGGACAAATTTTAAAATGGCGTATTTAGTTAACACAGATACATTAATAAAAAAAGCCGATTCACTAATAGTACAACCGAAATATGGCAAAGTTTATTATCCGTTTGGCGCGTATGGTGAGGAACTGGATGAGAACGAAGGATTATTAAAAGATACTTGGAAAAAATTTAAAAATCGATATAATGCGATATTAATAAAAGATGCTACCGTTTGGACAAATGAAAGTGACAGTATCTTAAAAGAATATGATGTTTATATAACCGATGGCAAAATTGTAAGAATTGCGCCAAACATTGATGTTCCTGCAGGAGCGTTTGCAAAAATAATAAACGGAAAAGGCATGCACTTAACGCCGGGAATTATTGACGAACACTCGCACATTGCTTTGTTTAGCGTAAATGAGGGTGCTCAGGCAAGCAGCGCGGAAGTGAGAATGAGCGATGTAATAAATGTTGAAGACATAAATATTTACAGGCAATTGGCAGGCGGTGTAACAACCGCGCAATTGCTGCACGGCTCGGCTAACCCCATTGGCGGACAAAGTTGCCTGATAAAATTACGGTGGGGGAAAGGACCCGAAGAATTTAAATATGAAAACGCTGATGGTTTTATAAAATTTGCGTTAGGAGAAAATGTAAAACATTCTAACGGAAATAATCCGGATATGGTTCGGTTTCCGCAAACGCGAATGGGTGTTGAACAATGCTACTACGATTTTTTTAAACGTGCTGTCGCCTACAAAAAAGTAATGGCCGATTTTTCAATTACAAAAAATAAAAGCTTTCAGCCACGCAGGGATTTGGAGCTCGACGCGCTTGCTGAAATATTGGATAACAAACGATTTATTACCTGCCATAGTTATGTACAAAGCGAATTAAATATGTTGATGCATGTTGCGGACAGCATGAAATTTAAAATTAATACGTTCACTCATATTTTAGAAGGGTACAAAGTTGCCGATAAAATGAAAGCGCACAACATTAATGCTTCTACCTTTGCCGACTGGTGGGCGTATAAACTCGAGGTAATGGATGCAATACCATACAACGCGGCCTTAATGACTAAAGTTGGGATTAACACGGCAATAAATTCCGATGATGCTGAAATGGGAAGGCGCCTTAACCAAGAAGCAGCGAAGAGCATTAAATATGGTGACCTAACAGAAATAGAAGCGTTAAAACTAATAACCCTAAACCCGGCAAAAATGCTACACATTGATGATAAAGTGGGAAGCATTAAAGTTGGAAAAAGTGCCGATTTGGTTTTGTGGACCGATAACCCGTTAAGTATTTACGCTAAGGTTGACAAGACACTAATAGACGGGCAAATTTATTTTGATACGGATGAAGATATTAAGCTACGTGCGGAAATAAAAAAAGAACGGGCACGGATTATTGCCATATTAATTTCAGAAAAAAATAAAGGCTCAAAAGTAATTAAGCCCGCAATTAAGAAACCAAAAAAATTCCATTGCGATACAGAAGATAGCGGGTTGGAATATATGATT
>JAYTBK010000249.1:0-4157 GCA_043737035.1 Bacteroidota bacterium
CGAAGTAAAAAATCCCGGAACATTTTCTATTCCTAACGAGCGCATCACGCTACCTGAGGCTTTAGGTTTAGCGGGCGATTTGAATATTACAGCAAAAAGAAAAAATATTTTAGTGTTGCGCGATGTTGACGGTGTAAAAACCGAAACACGCGTTGATCTTACTACTAAAGAACTTTTTAATTCCCCGGTTTATTATTTAAATCAAAATGATTTGGTTTACGTTGAACCCAACCGCGCTAAAATTAATTCGTCGGTTATAAATTCAGCAAACGCCGGTATTGTTATTTCCCTGGTATCATTAATTGTAACTGTGTTAGCTTTAATTACCCGTTAAATTATATGAGTACTGAACACCGAAATTATTTTGTTGAAATCGACCAGGGGGATCAAGGTAATTTAAAAGATATTGTAAGTAATTACCTTAAACATTGGAAATGGTTTTTGTTTAGCATTCTGTTTTTTATGCTTGCGGGGTTTTTATATTTAAAATATACGGTTCCTCAATATGAAGTAAACGCCTCAATTTTAATTAAGGATGACAAAAAAGGCGGCGCGCTTTCCGAATTGTCAGCTTTTGAAGATCTTGGAATATTAAAAGGAAATTCAAGTATAGATAACGAGATAGAGATTTTAAAATCGCGTACTTTAATGGAAGGCGTTATTAAAGAACTGCGGTTAAATATTTCTTATTACATGGTGGAATATCCTGTTGATATCGAACGGTATCAAAACTCACCAATAGCAATGCAAGTTCTTTCAGGCGATTCCAGCTTATATGAGATAAACACTGTACTCACGTTCTATGCTAAGTCAGATAATGAATTTGAGTTGTTCGATGAAGCACGAGAGATAAAAACCAATCACAAATTTGGTGGCATCATTACAACCTCATTTGGTAAAATCATTATAACGAAAAATAAAAATTCGGAAAGTTCAGTTAACGGACGAAAATTAAAAATTATAATTGAACCGATTAAGGTTTTGGTTGATTCGTACAGAAGCCGTATACAGATAAATGCAGTTAATAAATCTTCTAACGTTATTACAATTTCTCTTAAAGATGCAGTTAAGGAAAAGGCTGCAGACATAGTAAATAATTTAATTAACCAACACAATGCCGATGCAATTGACGATAAAAATCAGGTTAGCAAAAATACGGCCCAATTTATTAATGAACGAATTCAGTTCATCACCTCAGAATTATCCGACGTAGAAACTAACGCCGAAGATTTTAAAACAAAACATAAACTAGTAGACGTAGTTTCCGAAGCAGGTTTATTTTTAAACTCCGGTTCAGCTACGGAAACGAACATTATACAAACATCAACACAAATACGCGTTGCCGAATATATGGCAAACTATCTGGCCGAACATCAGAGCCCTGCTGAACTTGCACCGTCAAATTTGGGGGTTGAAGATATTTCGATTTCAAACGTTATAACCAACTACAACACATTCGTGCTTGAAAGAAACCGAGTTCTCAAAAACTCAAGTGAAAAAAATCCGGTAGTGATAAATTTTGATGGACAAATAATAAACCTCAGAAAAAGTTTACAGGAAAGTTTAATTAATTACCGAGAAGCATTAAAAATAAAATTAAACGAATTGAATAAGCAAGAAAGTGGAATCAATAACAAAATTGCAACTGTACCAAAATATGAACGCGAGTATCGTGTGATACAGCGTCAACAACAAATAAAAGAAGCCCTTTATTTGTATTTACTACAAAAACGTGAAGAAACAAATATTGCACTTGCTGTAACGGTTGCCAACGCCAAAATTATTGATAATGCCTATAGCAACGGTAAAACGGTGTCGCCAAAAAAACAACTGGTATACCTTATTTCGTTAATTGGAGGATTGCTGATACCTGTTGTAGCACTTTATTTTATAACATTATTCGACACAAAAATACACGACAAAAAAGATGTGGATGCTTTTCATCTTCCCTTTTTAGGTGACATACCCGAAACAAATTTAAAAGATAAGCTAATAGTGAAAAAAGGGGATGCTTCCAGCGTTTCGGAAGCGTTTAGACTCCTTAGAACAAATATTGATTTTATGACTAACACCGTTGTGGAGCGTGGTAAAACTATTTTTATTACATCAACGCTTGGAAAAGAGGGTAAATCTTTTATAGCTCTTAACCTTGCGTCGGCTATTGCTTTATCAGGAAAAAAAGTATTGCTTATCGGGATGGACCTCCGAGCTCCAAAACTACTAGAATATCTTAATTTGAGCGATAAAACAGGGCTTACGAGTTATTTAACGTCGGCAGAGTTAAAACTTAATGATATTATTTTTAAAACCGATAACGAACAGGGATTTGACGTCATTCCATCGGGCATCATTCCCCCAAACCCTGCTGAATTATTAATGAGCGATAAAGTGAAAGCTATGTTTGAAAACGTACGCTCACTGTACGATTATATTGTTGTGGATACAGCGCCGGTTGGTATGGTAACAGATACTTTATTGTTGAGCCAGTACGCTGATTGTTTTGTTTACGTAGCTCGGGCAAATTATCTCGACAAGCGTTTGTTAAGCGTTGCTGAAACGATTTACAAAGAAAAGCGTTTGCCGAATATGGCGGTGCTAATTAATGGATCTGACCACAACAAAGGTTATGGTTATGGATATGGCTATGGTGGCTACGGATACGGAAAGGAAAAACCAAGGCCGTGGTGGAAAAAAATTTAGAGCAAAATATTTTATACTTATAAGTCCAGATCAATCGATCGGGCTTTTTTATTTTATAAAATGTTCCATGTTATTAGGTTGATAAAGTAATACTGTCAACACCATGTTCTTATTTTTCTATAGGACTGAGTATTGTAACACAAAAGATAATTATTATAAGATATTTGTTTTTATTAAAACAACAAATGCCGGATCAGTGCCCTGCATTCATTAAATTATTGAACTCGATTTTTATTTTCCTTTGCCTTTGCCTTTGCCTTTTCCTTTGGAAGCAACAGGAGTTGAACCGTTATTCGCTTTAATTTCTACACGTCGGTTTTTCGCGCGTCCCTCTTCCACCTCATTGTTCGCAATAGGATAAGCCGAACCTAAAGCCTGAGTAGAAAAACGTTTGATATCTACTTTTTGCGAAACAAGGTACGCTTTTACCACCTCAGCTCTTTCCTGCGAAAGTTTCATGTTTTTTTCATCAGTCCCAGAATTATCTGCGTGTCCGTTAATGACAAATTTTACTTTTGGAAACTTTTTTAATTGCAGGGCGAGGGCATCTAATGATTTGTAGGCTTCTTCGTCTAATGTTGCATCATTTGACTTAAAATTAATAAGCTTTAAATATTTGGATAACAAATTACCATCGTAAAGCTGTAGATCGGTATCCATATCTTGCGGTTTGGATTTAAGGGCATCAAATATTTTTTCAAGCTCTTTAAATTTTTTCTGTAGATCGGCTACATTTGCTTCGCACGCCTTAGTATCGGCTTTTAATTTTTCAAAATTTGTTTTAATGGTATTAATCTTTGCTACTGGATCCTTTACGCTGGCGGTTCCATTAGTTATGAGCAGTGTTTTTTCCACATCTATCAATTTATATTCAAAAAGACCCGCCTCATTTTTTGAGATAATTTTAACTGTTTTCCCTTCACAGTTTAAAATGATGATTTTGTTAGCCTTAATAATTTTAGTTTCTTCCACGCTAATTTTAAAACTGTAATTTTCAGTGGGACTAATATCCTGAAAATTAAAATTACCGTTATTGGATGTTTTTTGTGTGAGCACTTCGCCGTTATCTTTCACCAACATTAAATTAATATCAGTTATAGGAAATTGTGTTTTATTTAGTCCGGTAAGTTTACCACAGATATTAAACGTTTTTGGTTTTGTATCTTCTGTGCCCGGAAGTGTTTCATCAATACTTGCAAGTGTTAATTTTATGAGCGAGTCGCGTTTTTCGAGTTCGGTTAAATAATTAGAAATTTTTATTACCTGATTGTCGCTATAAACAGTTTGCGAAAATATATTAGATAATAGTGAAGTAAATAGTAAAGTAAAAAATGTAATTTTCATATAGACGTATATTTAACTATTCAGAGAATAATTTTGATGGTATAAGCTTTTTAATTAGAAACTCTTTTTATGTTTTTTCGTGCGGCCAGTAATTTTTTATGACTGCCGCTAAA
>JAYTBK010000250.1:0-9908 GCA_043737035.1 Bacteroidota bacterium
TTCAACTGGATTTTCTACCTCATTACACTTACATCATCGAGGTAGTAGTAGTTACCGTAGTTATTAGGATCGATTATGAGCGGACTAAAGCGTAGAGTATCCAAATTCAATGTATCAGGAAAGAATCCGAGCGTAATATATTCCTCACCACCGCTAGCTGTGAATTCACCTTTTATCTCCATCCAATTCAAAGTGTCAGTTAAGAACTGTCCATTCGTATTTAACACTTATGGAGTGACGTTAAAGGGCTTATTTCCTGTTGATGTAAGTGGCGTAATAGAAAAGTAAGTACCAAATTTCCAAAAAACGTAATCGTTTGCAAACTTGCTTAAGGCTAATCGGCAAGAAAAGTGATATTTTCGCCCACCAATTAGCGACGACAAAAGTTTTGATTGGATGTACTCTACCCACCATCCATCGCATGAACCTGCTTGCGTGCAATTTTGGTTTAAAATACCGCTATAAGCGTTCCCCGAGTAGGGAATTTGAAAACCAAAACCGTTGGCCGGCACGCCTACAATAGGTGCTCCACAAATATTATAATAATCTGGAGTAGCAAATGTTGGAGCATACCAACCTAAGCTAAGTTCTATTTGTAGATTACCTGGATACGTAGGGGATGTAGGACAAGCAGAATACAACTCAAAATCACCATTATAGACAAGGTTTGTTTGCGTTTTTGCTTCACGGCAAAACGTTATTATAAAAAGAAAAATATAAAAGGATTTATTTCCCATAAGGGACTGAACAGATTTTATTTTAATTAAGTTCAGCATTAATAAAATTGTTGTCCTTAAAAAAATTGATGAGGTTCAACCGCGCTACACTGAGCGCGTAATATACCTTTTGTTTGTTTACGCTATAAACAAGCGCTTGTTTACTAGTTATGTTGGGTTTAACTACAGCGGGCATATTTGTTGCTTCTATACAATCGGTAAGGGTTTGCAAATTTTTACCGGTAAGGAAGGAGTACGCGCTAATTAGTAATTGGTAGCCCTCCTTTCTTTCTTTGGTAATTGACATATATGTAAAACACGTACAACGGTAATTAAATATGGTTTAAGAGATAAAAACATTTGGTTTAACGAAGTTAGTACTTTTTAACTATTATGCAAATATTGCTATATTATTTTTAGGTAAAGGTTACGAGGAACCGATTTTAAAAATAATTCTTAAAAATAATTCTTTCCGTTCGTTTGCCATGGCGCGAGTTCCGTAATTTGCAATTAGAAATTACTGTGGTTAAAAAGGATTTAGCTGCATTCAGGCGCGAATTTACGTCTCAATAATTACACTTACCCTATCAACAGCACCATTCATAGGCGGCATTAATTTATGCACCACCACTTTTAGGTGAACTAAATTTGGAAAGGTATGATTGATTTTATCAAATATGCGTTTGCAAACCTGCTCTATAAGTTTGGATCGTATGGCCATTTCATCCTTGCAAATATTAAACACCGTGCAATAATCAATTGTGCGTGAAAGATCGTCGTTTACTGCGGCTTCCAAAAAATCAACTTGCATAAAAACATCAATTATGTACTCGCCACCAATTTTTCCTTCCTCTTCCAGGCAACCGTGGTAACCGTATAGTTTTATGCCTTCAATGGTAATGTGGTTTTTCATGTTGTAGTTTAATATTTTATTAAAATAATTAGGGTATGCTCTTAAACTCAATGCTTTTTTACTTTTTTTCCTTAACGAAAAAAAGTAACAAAAAAAGTCAAGGCGAAACGCCAAATCCATTTTTCTTCGCACATCTCTCCGCTTTAGCCACCAGAAAAACTAGGATTTCACACCGTTTCGCCAATGCAGCCGCACTATTACTAACGTATGCGTTAGTTTAAAATGCATGGTTTCAAAACCTTTTAATTAGTTTATATTACTTTTTATCTTGCATTTATTATAAAATTAATACTGCAAAATGGCTATCTTTATTAATGTTTTTTAGTTTCTAGCAGGCTCTAATTATACAGAAATTTCGCCGGCAATGTTGCGTTTTAATAACGACACGGTTTCAGTATAAGACAGTTGTTTGCCCAGCACATACATCAATTTGGTGATGCCGCTTTCAAAAGTAATATCGCTGCCACTTACCACGCCCATTTTTTTTAAGTGGCTGCTGGTTTCGTACATTCCCAACACTACTTTTCCTTCCGCACATTGTGTAACGTTGTATACAATAATTTTATTTTTAATTGCTTGTTGTAAGGCGTTTAGAAACCATTCGTCGGTACACGCATTTCCGGCACCAAAGGTTTCTAGTAATACCGCTTTCAGTAACGTAGTATTTAATATTGAAAGAATAAATGTTTTACTAATTCCGGGAAATAATTTTATAACTGCAATGTTATCGTCAAGCTTTTTATGAACTGCTAATTTCTTTTTAGAAGGTCGCAACATTACATTTTTGTTGTATTGGATATCTACACCTGCTTCGGCTAAAGCCGGATAATTGGGCGATTTAAACGCATCGAAATGTGCCGAATTATATTTATACGTTCGGTTACCCCGATACAATTTATATTCAAAATAAATGCAGACTTCATTTACCACCGGGTTATTTTTTACTCGCGCAGACGCAATTTCAATAGCCGTAATCAGGTTCTCTTTTCCATCGGTTCTAATAATACCAATTGGCAATTGCGATCCTGTTAAAATAACGGGCTTTGAAAGATTTTGAAGCATAAAACTTAACGCACTGGCCGTGTAAGCCATGGTATCTGAACCGTGCAAGATGACGAACCCATCGTGTAACGCGTAATTTTTTTCAATAATGGTAGCCAGTTCTTCCCACACATGTGGGTTCATGTTCGATGAATCAATGGGCTTTGCAAAGGATATTGAAGATAATTGAACGTTGAACTTTTGGAGTTCAGGAATTTGTTTTGTTAATGCTTGAAAATTAAACGGCTTTAATTCGCCCGTTCTTACATCCTGCATCATACCAATTGTGCCGCCTGTATAAATGAGGAGTACGGAAGGTTTCTTCATAACAAACAGATATGAGAGTTTAGACAATGAGATATGAGACTATTCATCTCATATCTTTGGTCTGTTATCTCAAATCTTAATTAAAATGGTAAATCGTCGTTATCAGTAATGCTGCTATTAAAAACAGGTGCTTTTGTATCGCTCATACCTGAATTATTATTATTGTTATTTTGTGCAGGCGGGTTTGATTGTGAACCTCCGGTCGCTTTCTCTAAACGCCAGGCTTCAAGCGTATTAAAATATTTTATGCCTTGCGGCCCGTTCCACTCGCGGCCTTTTAAATTAAATTGTACTTTTATTTCTTCGCCTTCGTTAAACTGATCAAGCATTGAGCATTTATCCTGTGTTACCTGAAAACTAACGAATTGTGGATACGGCGTGCTTAATTCTGTAGCCAAAACAAAATCTCTTTTTTGGAATTTTTCACTTACTTTTTGAATCTCAAATTTTACTTTTAACTGTCCTGTTATTTCCATGATGTATATATATTATTTTAAATTACTTAAGTAGAATTTCAAAGTTAAGGAAATTATAAAACTTGCGGAAATAGTTAATCCACAATTTATAGAATGTGTTAACAATTAATGAAGTTTGGAAAAAAGGATATTTAGTAATCGTTTAAAGCTAAACTTTCAATTTTTGGCCAAGTCGCAAAACTTTGTTTTGCCTAATCCCGTTTTTCTTGCAAATTGAGGAAATGGATGTGTGATTTTTTTGTGCAATGCGGCCTAAAGTATCTCCTTTTTTTACTGTATACGATTTCCCTTTGCCGTTGGATTTTACTCCGGTTGCACGCGCATAATTCAAATCTTTTTTCTGCCGAGTGTGTAACGCGCGAAGATCATATTTTGTATCTACATCGGCTTTCGTAATTAAGCATTCATTTTTTTTAAGAGTGCCTGCAACAAAATCAACAAAATCTTCCGCATCAATGGCCTGACCCAAATAGCGCATTTCAAAATGAAGGTGCGAGCCAAATGAATGACCTGTGTTTCCACCTAAGCCAAGCGGTTGGCCGGCTTCAATCATTTGTCCCGGTTCAACATCAATTTTCGACAAATGCGCATAAACGGTTTCCAGTCCGTTTGCATGCCGTATAATAACCACATTGCCGTAGCTTCGGTTAAGTTTTGCAATGCGGACCATTCCGTTAAATGCTGCAACAACAGTATCGCCCGTTTCTAAGTTTATATCCGTTCCATAATGCGGCCGTCTTTTTCTCCAACCAAAAACTGAGGTAACATTTCCTTTAAATGGTAAAACAAATCCACAATCTGTCGGTTCGGTTAATCGAATCATTGCAGAATCCTGTTTAAAGCTTCCAATAAATGAGTACGGATGAATGGTAGAAGTATCCCAAGAAGAGTACAAATCATTTGAAGGAAATGCCAAAAGTGAATCTATTTCCTCTTCTTCGTGGTCATGTTCGTCGTTAAGAACGAGAATTGACGCGTCAATGGCAACTTTGGTGGTATCATCTCGTTTTGCACCTTTCTTTTTACCATCGTCTTTCAATGGTTTTTCGTCGGGCGAATTTAAATCGCTCGAATAATTTGGCGCAGTGTTTGCTTTTGCTATAAATAACTTGTCGGGCGTAAATGATAATAACATTAGTGAGAAAGCCACTATTGAAAATGTTATAATTTTATTTACGTTTTTCTGTACCATTCGGTTTGGCAAATTTGTCATAATATTCCATTAATACAAGGTTAAACCATGTTAATCCGGTAAAGGTTATTAACAATTAATCTAATTTATTAACAATCAGCTACTTAAAAATTGACGCGTATTCAGGAAATTCTTTTAGAACCTTATTTTGTTGGACATTTATGGAAACATGATTTTTTCCGTTGGAGATGAACAAATAGGGAACGTCCAACTTTAAATTGTATCGCAACGTTTGATCAATTGTTTGTTGGGTAATTAATACATCCGGCGCTTTACATTCAATCAGTACAATGGGTTTTAAAACCGTGTTATAAATTACCATATCGGTGCGTCGTTTAGTTCCGTTTAAAGTGAGTTGTTTTTCAACCGAAATAGCGGATAGCGGAACGCCTTTGTATTGTACTATATAATGCAAGATGTGCTGTCGAACCCATTCTTCGGGAGTGAGTAAAACAAATTTTTTTCGCGCTGCATCAAATATTTGTAACTGGCCGGATGGTAACTTTTGAAATCGGGCGTTAAACCGGGGAAAGTTTAATTCCACTTCTGTTACCATTACGTTATCAATTTTATAGGTTTGGTAAATATAAATAATGTATACCGATAATAAATACTTAGTACATTAGTACGGTAAAAAACCAAAGTTAAAAGCTGTTTTAAATAAAAATTAATTATGAAGACAAAAGATGATATTGTAAATAACTGGCTACCACGGTACACTGGAAAAAAAATAGAAGCTTTTGGTAAATATATTTTACTTACAAATTTTAGCGGCTACGTTAAAATGTTTGCCGAGTGGAACGATGTTGAAATTGAAGGTCTCGACCGGCCAATGCAAACTGCAACCCACGATGGTATTACTATTATTAATTTTAGCATGGGCAGTGCAATGGCTGCCACCATTATGGATTTGTTAACTGCAATTTCCCCAAAAGCCGTTTTGTTTTTAGGAAAGTGCGGCGGCTTAAAAAAGAAAAATCAAATTGGTGATTTAATTTTGCCAATTGCCGCCATTCGTGGCGAAGGAACATCGAATGATTATTTACCGGGAGAAGTGCCGGCATTACCCTCTTTTAATTTGCAAAAAGCCATTTCATATACAATCAGATTAAGCAATCGCGATTATTGGACCGGCACTGTGTACACTACCAACCGCAGGGTTTGGGAACACGACGAAAAGTTTAAAGAGTATTTGCGTACGCTAAGAGTTATGGCAATTGATATGGAAACAGCCACCATATTTAGTGTAGGCTTTCATAACGAAATTCCAGTTGGCGCATTGTTGCTTGTAAGCGATCAGCCAATGATACCCGAAGGTGTAAAAACCGAAGAAAGCGATAAAAAAGTAACCAATGATTTTGTAAATGATCATTTGCGAATTGGTATCGACTCTTTAAAAGAACTTCAAAAAGCGGGAATTTCCGTAAAGCATTTAAAGTTTTAAATTTTAGCATTTTCTTAAGGCGCCCAGGCTGGCTATTACGGGCTGCGTTTCGGTTTTTTATGGCTGAAAAGCCGGTAAAAAACTAAAATATTTGTATCCTTGGCGCTAAAACTTCCTTGCTTATATTTTTTTGCCTAATTCATATCAACTAAAAAAGTATAGCCTCAAATATTTTCATTAATACTGCTACACACCTTTTAAAATATTTTATAAAGTTTGCTCTGCTGAAATTTCGTATAGGCTTTCGTATGTTTTACGTGAAAACGATACCCCAATGAAAAATTTACTGATCCGTATTTGGAAATAAATTCAAGCACGTTGCTATTGTAGTAACTAAAATCAGAAGTTGATGTTACAAGCACAAAAAACTTTTTAAAGTTTAAGCCGATCGACGACCTAAAATCACCGGAAAGTGACGTGTAAAATAATGTTGTGTTCGGCCGGCGGGAAGTATATGTGTAAGTACGCCATTGCTCCTCAGGCCCAATAATTAATGTAAGGTTTAAAAAAAATGCTTTCCATAATACCAAGTTAAAACTTCCGCCACCGTAAATCGAAAAAGCCGCAACATTTAAACCATTTATATTTTGGTGCGTATCGTAATAACGTTTAATTGGAGTTGGAACAAAGGAACTATCACTATTTAACCTGTTGTAATAAATATTTGCCGTTAACACAAAACTGAACGCCGATTTTAATTGGCGTTGGCTGCACGAATAACCCGATTTAAAAGAGAACTTATTGGCATTAGTAAAAAATAAAAATTTTGTTTTATATGCTTCGGATTTTAATCCGGGAGCTTTTGTGTAGACGCCGGTTCGTTTAAAAGTAGTATCATAAAAGGATGTGTTAGCGTTATAAAACCCTGTGTAGCTGCGGTAACTATTTTCAAGTATCCAACGGTTACCACCAACATTAAATGCAAGGTTGGTATATTTGGTGTTACCTTTTTCTTTTTGATTTTTTGGAGGCGTACTTTTAAATCCAATCGAAATATTAAATTTATCGTAGTTGAGTTCAATGCCAGTAATATTATTTGCTTCCGCTTTGTAAGCGATTTTTGATAAGCCCAAAGTATCTTTACTAATTTTTTGCGTTACGTCAAAACCATAACTTCGCACCGATTGAAAAACCGACACAACTAATCTATCACGGTATTTGCGATAATAAGTAGAATCCCAGTTGCCTTTTTGTGAAAAGACCGGGGATAATAAAACTGAAAATAAAAATAAGAATATGTGTTTCAACTGAAAAAATATTAAACCTCGGCAACCAATAAAATAATAATTTTGAGGTAAATATAATAAATCCGTCAATTAATTTACCCTGCAAATTAAAATATAATACATGAGCCTTTACTCATTTAGTTTAGATAAACATATTGATCGTTTCGTTGCTAATGTTGTTGAATACACTCCAAAAGTGATTGGGGCAATCCTTGTATTAATTATTGGAATGTGGTTAATAAATCGCCTTTCAAACGTTGCTTCCAAAACAATGGAAAAACGTGAGCTTGAAGTTTCCTTACGCACTTTTTTACGCAGTCTTATTTCTATTGGTTTAAAAGTTGTACTCATTGTTACCGTTGCCGGGATGATAGGAATTGGAACGACATCCTTTGTTACCATACTTGGCGCGGCAGGGCTGGCCATTGGTTTGGCATTGCAAGGTTCTTTATCAAATTTTGCCGGAGGCGTTTTAATACCATTTTACTTACGGCAGATTTAAAAACAGTTATATTACCCAACGGATCGGTATCGAACGGAACAATTGTAAACCATACCAAGTTTGGAATTTTACGAAGTGATGTGCATTTAACTATTGGATTGAATAACAACATTGATACAGTAAAAAAATTATTAATAGATGCGATGCTATTACAACCGGCTATTTTAAAAGAACCATTACCGGAAGTTACCGTTGTGAAAATGCTTGATAACGGCGTAGTGTTGTCGCTCAAACCGTATAGTTTGGCCCAAAATCAGGTGCGCGTAAACTCGGACGTAGTTGAAATGGCGAAACTTATTTTTGAGAAAAACGACATAGCGTTGGCGCCGTCCAAAATAATTGTTTAATTGAGAAACCGAATTCCCATTACTAAAATATCATCAACCTGCGGGTGCGAATTTCCCATCCAAGCTACGATATTTTCATTTAGTAACTCTTGTTGTTTTTGCATAGGTTGTTGGTGTATGGAAAGCAGAAATTGTTTAAAATTTTTAGTCATTATTTTTTGCGCCGGAAAACGATAAAGTATTTTGCCGACATCAATTACGCACAGTTCTAAATCCATTCCATCTCTCGAATCGGTTGTACTTTGATTCAAAACTCTGCAAATACTTTTGTTGAGAAAAAAAACTAAATACCAACGTAACAACTTTTATTAATTGGTTAACATTACTCGCTCCAACGATATCCCGAAATGTTAAGCCCCGCTAAATCTAAAATTCTATGAACTACCGTTTCGGCCGCTTCGGTTAAAGTAACGGGTTTACTGTAAAATGAAGGAGTAGCCGGACAAATAATTCCACCTGCTTCCGTTACCGCCTTCATGTTATTGATATGGATTAAACTGTATGGGGTTTCGCGGGCAACCAGTATGAGTTTTCGTCGCTCTTTTAAAATGACATCGGCCGCACGGGTAGTAAGATCGTTGCTGATTCCGGAGGCAATTCTTGCTAAAGTTCCCATGCTGCATGGGCAAACGATCATGATAGTATATTTTGCCGAACCGGAAGCAAACGGTGCAAAGAAATCATTCTTATCATAAAAAGTGAACGCACTGTAATTTTTATAGTTATCGTTGCCCAATTCATGTTTCCAAACTTCTTTCGCGTTATCACTCATTACAACACCAACATTTTCAATTTGGTCGTTTAACGAAGCCAAATTATCAAGTAACAATTTCGCATAAATACTCCCGCTTGCGCCGGTTACAGCCACAACTATTTTATGTTTTTGATTCAACTTTTTGGTTTTGAAATTAATTTATAACTTAAGGTAAATTCTAAAATATTATCGTAATATCCTTTGTTAAACGTACGGGCAATAATATTGTTGTAATAAATGGCCTGTTTAATTCGGTTTGGCCTTATGGTTATAAAGGAATTACTGCTCCTTACGTTTGCAAACCAGTGCTTATTAATAACATAACCTAAACCTACTTTAACTGAATATTCGAATTTTTTAAAAGGGTACAACCCGGTGAAGTTGCCAATCTCCGAAGCCTCGTAATAATTAATGAGGTAACCTGCAGCGAGTCCGCAGTCGAACAGAAATTTTTTTTGCAGGTAAACTATATTTAATGGTAGTTCAACATAATTTAAATTTAGATAGTAATAGTTGAGATCGCCTTTTTCAATATCCTGATTTTTTCGGGCACCTTTTTGTATAAATAAAAACGAACCATTTACGCTGAACTTTTCATTTATTAATGTTTCTAAGCCTGTACCTCCAATAAACCCAACCTTGTTAAACCCGCTGTAGGAATCGCCATGCACTTGCGAGGGACTGACACCAACGGAAAAAATTAAATTAAAAACTGCTGATTTTTTTTGAGCATAAATGCAGAGGCGGGCGCAACATAATATAATGACAAGATTTTTCAGCTTCATTAAATTTACGTAATTTCCATAAACTGCTGTAACCATTTCAAAGCTTCCTTACGATTATTAAAAAAATTTGTTGGTCTTTCGGGAACCGCAATTTTTATGTAAAAGTTAGCCATTATTTTTTGAGCAATGGAACCAATAACGAAGGCATCAGCTTTACTATAAGGATCGTTTATATTTTTGCTTAG
>JAYTBK010000251.1:0-4128 GCA_043737035.1 Bacteroidota bacterium
TGCGAAATTTACGTGTAATGTTCACTTTACCACTAAGGCGAGGCTCAGGCGATACATTGTTGAATGTTGCATAATATTGCAAACGGAAGCTTGGTTCTAAAACAACATATTTTTTGCGGGATAAAAACCGATATTTAACATGTGCGGCAAGTTCAATTGAATTTTTTGCATAATTGATTTCCGTGAGCGCCGGATTTTTTAACGTGTAATTTGTATTTGTTCCAACTAGCTCAAAGCCATATTTTAATTCATCCCGTCCAAAGTATTTAAGAAAATTAAAACCACCGTTGAAACCACCAACCGTGCTCGATTTTGCATCAGCAGGGGTTGAGCCTTCATATTTAATAGCATATTGAGAGTAGGCAAAATTACCTTCAACTAATAATGTGGAATTTTGCGGGATTAAAATAAAATTACTTCCTCCGCCATAAGATGTCCAGGCAAATTTTGCAAGATCTTTATAAACTACTTTATCATTAAAGTTATACCCAAACAAATTTACTTTACTCCCATTATTGGAATTAAAAGAAACCTTGCCGTACAAATCCGTATAGTAAAAAGGCAAGCCATCTTTATTTGCGTAAGGATAAAGTACTTTACTTGTTTGAGGTAAGTAAGAAGTTTTCCCGGAAAATAAAAATGATGAACTTCCTTTACCGTCTTCTTTTAATTTTTGCAACGGGCCTTCCAGTGTAAGCTTAGCGCCGAAAGTAGAAGCCGAAACTTTTCCCGCAAGGCGTTTTTTATTTCCATCGCGTGTTGTAATATCCATAATAGAAGATGTTCTTCCTCCATACTCCGCACCAAAACCCGCACTGTAAACATCAGCGCTACGCATAATATCATTATCAAAAACCGAAAACAAACCAATAGAATGAAACGGATTGTAAATTACCATACCATCGAGCAACACTTTATTTTGAATGGGTAACCCGCCACGTATGTAAAGTTGTCCGCCCTGATCGCCTGTAAAAACCACGCCGGGCAATACCTGTAGATATTGTGCAAGATCGGGCTCACCCACACTTGGTAATTTATTTATTGCAACCGGATCAATTTTTTGAACACCAACATTTGGGTTCTCTATTTTTTCGGCTTGCGATGCTGTAACTTCAACTACATTTAAAATAACACCACCTTTAACCGCAAAGAATTTTTTGCTAATAATTTGATCAGCTTTAACAGTTATTGTTTCTGATATGGTATCGAACTCGAGATTTGTTACTAACAACGTATAAGTGCCCGGCTTAACTTTATTAACCGAGAAAAAACCGTTTAAATCGGACGATGCGCCGGTTGTTGTTCCCTTTAAGTAAACATTTGAAAACGCTACCGGCTCGCCGTTGGCTTTATTATAAATAAACCCCCGTATGGTGCCATTTTGAGGAAACAAAAATGTAGCTATAAACAATAAACAAACTGTGCTGAAAAACCTGATCATGTATCTATTTTATGAAGAAGCAAATTTAACCAATAATGTGAGTTAAAAAAGGTATTTTTTTGTAATGGGATTGGAACTGATTAACGAACTTTTGCCAAGTAAAAATAAAACTCGTTACTGAAAATACAATATTTGCAAATGCCGAAGCCAAATGCTCAAATTAAATTTAGTTGTTAGTAGTGGTGGTTTATTTTTTTGTATAGTTCCGTATTATCGACTGCATAGTTGAGTCACCCTTTTCTGATTACAGTCCCCATTTAGTTGTTTTCAAATTTGGATAATTCTAAAATTCTATTGTAAGCAATTGTTTGTCTTTTTATACTTAGCAATGTGTCAATTATTGGACTTATTGCTGGAATTCCTGAAATACAAATTCTTAAGGTTGACTTTCTGGGTACAATAGTGCAGATTCTTCTGTCAAGTATTTAGCTTGTTCTACGTTCGCTTTGATTAAGTTCAGCTTGCTTTCCGGTGTGTTTTCGTCTTGTCACGCTTGCCTGTAACATAAAACTAAAATTATGTTACAAGCTTCAAATCATCTTGCTATAACAAGCTGTTTTAAAATTTTACTTTCGCCATCGTTCAGTTCAATAAAATAAATTCCATTTATAAAATTGATTGTATTAAACTCAATGGAGTTATCACCGGCGTTGCACTGTATATTTTTTATGTTAAGAATCTCTTTTCCCAACACATCCGCTACTTTGTAATAGATGTTTTTTGAAGTGTTTAAATGAAATTGCATGGTGCACTTATCGCTTGCGGGATTAGGAAATAAATTAAAATTTAAATTACTGCCGCTCCTATCTTCCACTCCGGCATCTACGCTAATGTTAATGTCATCAATAAAAATATTGTTACCCCTATTTCCATTAAAAACAAACTTAAACCTTGAGCCGGTCGTAAATAAAAATGGAGGAATAATGGCTGACGCGGTTTTCCAATCGCTAACCGAAGAAGGATAAAATGCGGTGGTTTTAATTGGAACGGTTTCAAGGGCTGCACCGGTAAGATTAACGCGTAATATGGATGTACCGTTACATGCCTGTATAACATACAATTGAAGTTGATCCTTATTACTCGTGTCTTTACGCGCGTATGCATATTTAAAACTAATATTTAAAGCTGTTGCGCCGATTAAATTTATTGCCCGGCTGTACAATTCATTTTTGCCGTTTAATGTTGTACTAAAATTATTTATCATGATCGATCTTGCACCGGTGCTTGCCGAAACATTGGCAAACTGCCAAGTGTTCGAGGTATCCGAACTGTTAGTTAACCATTGATTTCCGTTTAAGCTGGCTACGGTTTCAAAATTTTCGGAATATGGATAACCCGAACCCGTGTTGGTTTGCACGCTTACGTAATTTAATTGGGATGTTTGAACTGTATTTGTTCCGTCGCTCACGGTTAGTGTAACACTGTAGCTTCCGGGCGTAGCATAATTAATTGTTGGATTTACTATCGAAGAGGTTGCAGGAGTTCCGCCCTGAAAATTCCAGGTAAAAGAAGAAACACTACCGTTGTAGGATGTGTTTGAAAAAGCCACATTATTGCCCGTGCATATTACTTTTTTATCGCTTGTAAAAGCCGCTGCACATAAAGTGCCAGTTGTGTATACGCCAGTTGCAATTAAATTTGCCGTTTGCCACAAATTATTTCTTGCCGCAATGGGTGAATTTAAACAAGCCTGCATGCGCGTTTTTTGACCTTGTGTAAACATAATATTACAATAACTATAATCCATGGCATTTTGGACATTATCAACCGTATTGCCGCAAGATGCGCCGATTTGGTTACAACTCTGCCACCCAATTGTTGGAGGTGTATCAACTACTAAATCATCAATGCTGCAATCTTTTAAAGGATCGGCACACGGATAATAATAAAAACCTGGAACATTATTGCCGCCCCAAATGTGATGAAGGTTTAAATAATGTCCGCACTCGTGCGCAAAAGCAACTGACTGTGTAGGGTTTGACGTACCAATTGTTCCAACATAATTATGCGATAAAACGATTCCATCCCATAACGGAATTGTATCGGCATCGGAAGGCCAAACAGCGTGGCCGGCCAGTCCTGCCGCGTTTATAACAACATATACGTTTAAATATTTTGTGGGAGGCCAGTGGATTAAATTTTTTACTCGATGATCACCGGTTGATGTCAAAGGCGACGCGATGCGGTTAATTCCGCTATGGCAATTGCCATTTGGATCTTTCGTCGCCAATCTAAATTCAATATCGCAATTAGCATGAATGCTTTGAAACGCCGGAACGATCGTTGATGTATTGGGATGCGTTTTATTAAAGGTTTTATTTACAATGTCGAGCCCATCTTTTATTTGCGCATCAGAAATATTTTCGGAGCCATAGTTATGAATGATGTGAAAAACTACCGGAATAATATAAGTTGTTGAGGCCGGAGATTTTAAAACAGAAGCGGTACTTTGATCGAAATTTTTTGTAAATATTTCAAGTTCAATGTCGCGCTTAATAACCGCTTTGGCTATTTCAGGATTTTGTTTTAAGGTCGAAATTCGCATTTCATCGGCACCGCAATGCCTAAGTTCTTTTTGCGAAAATGACAAAAAAGTTACTCCACATAATAAGATAGTAAAATTAAATTTATTCATAAGCCTGATTTATAAATTAAAAATACAAATTTATTTATGGATCGTATCGATT
>JAYTBK010000252.1:0-1506 GCA_043737035.1 Bacteroidota bacterium
TAAGTAATTTAACAGTTTGCAAATATGAAAATTTTGTTGATACAAGTAGAAAAAACCGCTGACGCCTATCTTAACGAAGGAATTTTAGTGTATAGTGAACGCTTGAAAAACTACATAAATTTTGCAGTAGAAACTATTATATTGGCTAAGGCAATTAGACAAAAACCTACGGATGAACAAAAAAAGGCGGAAGCATTGGAAATACTGAAGTTATTGGAACCATCAGATTACTTAGTATGTTTGGATGAACACGGACAACAATTTAGCTCGGTTAAATTTTCTGATTTTTTAAATAAACGAATGGTGTCGGGATGCAAACGCTTAGTTTTTATTATTGGCGGCCCGTTTGGAATTGACAAATCCTTGTTAGAAAAAAGCTCCTTTAAATTGTCATTGTCGGAGATGACTTTTTCGCATCAGATGATTCGTTTATTTTTTCATGAACAGTTGTACAGGGGATTTTCGATTTTACGGAACGAAAAATACCATCATGAGTAAAAATTGCGGCGGCGGCCATAAAATATTTTTATTTAAAAAAAAGCCGCATGGAATTTAAATTATTTCGATTTTCTTTTCATCACTTTTTGTACAGCTTCAACAATATTAATTGTATCGAGGCCATATTTAGTCATGAGTTGGTCGGGGGTCCCACTTTCTCCGAAACTATCGTTTACGGCAACAAATTCCTGCGGGGCAGGCGTGTGGCGTGCTAGCAGTTGTGCAACGCTATCGCCAAGGCCGCCATTCATTTGGTGTTCTTCGGCAGTTACTACGCATTTGGTTTTAGCAACTGATTTTAAAATGGCTGCATCATCCAAAGGTTTTATTGTATGTATATTAATGATTTCGGCCGAAATACCCATTTTTGCTAATTCTTCGCCGGCTTCAATTGCTTTCCATGTTAAATGACCTGTGGCTATTATGGTTACATCTGTTCCCTCGTTTAGCATAATTGCTTTGCCAATTTCAAATTTTTGATCTGCCGGTGTAAAATTTGGCACAGTTGGTCGCCCAAAACGTAAATAAACCGGGCCTTCATAACTTGCAATTGCAATTGTTGCAGCCTTTGTTTGGTTGTAATCGCAAGGGTTTATCACACACATGTGCGGCAACATTTTCATAAGGCCAATGTCCTCTAATATTTGGTGTGTTGCGCCATCTTCTCCTAATGTTAGCCCGGCGTGGGAGGCGCAAATTTTTACGTTTTTTTCGGAATAAGCAACACTTTGGCGTATTTGATCGTACACGCGCCCTGTACTGAAATTTGCAAATGTTCCGGTAAAAGGAATTTTGCCTCCAATAGTTAGGCCGGCTGCAATGCCAATCATATTAGCTTCGGCAATACCAACCTGAAAAAACCGTTCGGGATAATCTCTTTGAAACTCATCCATTTTTAATGAACCTGTTAAGTCGGCGCACAGGGCCACCACATTAGGGTTTGTTTTCCCCAGTTCGGATAAGCCTGCGCCAAAGCCTGAACGGGTATCTTTTTTTTCGGTGTATTCG
>JAYTBK010000253.1:0-4119 GCA_043737035.1 Bacteroidota bacterium
CGAACCTTCTTTTGCTTGCCGTAATGATATCCAAACGTGCGCGCAATACTTTCAAGCATCGCTTTTATATCTGCCATATCGGTATAAAATGGATAACTACGCTGCGCGGCAATGTAACTTAAAGCTACAACCGATGCATGTTCATTTAACGCGTCGAGTTTATGTGCAGCGGCTAATAATTTATGAAACGATAATGCTGATACATCGATTCCTTTTTGATAATAGTCGTAATTTAATTCGGTATACGGAATATTTTTTCTAATGTTTACGCTCATTCCAATTGAGTGCAAAACAAAATCGATCTTGCCTCCTAAAATATCCATAGAGTCAGTGTAAAGTTTCGTCACTTCCTCCATGTTTGTAGCATCTGCCGGAATAATTTTTGCACCGGTTTGTTCCGCAAGTTTATTTATTTCGCCCATTCGCATTGCTATTGGCGCATTGGTTAACGTAAAGGTTGCTCCTTCCTCATGGCATTTTTGAGCTACTTTCCAGGCGATTGAATTTTCATCTAATGCTCCGGTAATGATTCCGCGTTTTCCTTTTAATAAATTATAGGCCATGGTGTTTTTTTTAGTTGAACAAATATAATGTTTTAACGGTGGTTATTAATCGAAATATAATCGCCGCTTATTCATATAAAAAATAGTTTTTTCGTATTAAATAATTTCCTGTTTCGTAAATATGTGTAAGGTTTTTTTCCATACTGTCAGCTTTTGTTTTAAAAATTTTATTATAGTTAACCTTATCGAGCACTTTGTATTTTCTTAAATAGGTTTGATCGTTTGATAACGTTTTGTAATAATAAAATCCATTACTATCAATGCAGCCAATTTTATCGTCGGCGGAAAAAACCACATACGGATGTTTTTCTTTTAAAATATTTATTCCAAACGTATTGTTCGTATAATTTGTTTTTAAAATTCCCATCACCGTTGCAGGAATATCAGGTTGGTAGCATGGCGTTTTTATGGTATCAGGTTTAAATAACATGGGTTGGTAAATAATGCATGGTACGTGATTGTAGCTTAACGGCATTTCATAGGTATGGCCCATTGATAAACCATGATCTCCTAAAAATATAAATACTGTATTATTAAACCAACGTTGTTTTTGTGCGGTTTTCATAAAGCGGCCAATTGCCCAATCGGCGTAAAGTGTACAATTTTCCTGCGGCGTTTTTCCTTCCGGTTTAAAAGAAATATCAGTAGGTATGCGCCACGGGCCATGGTCGGAAGCGGTCATTAATACTGATAAAAACGGTTTTTCCAATTTTCTTTCGTTTGTTGTTTGTAGCAGTTTGTCAAACAATAAATGATCCGGTACCCCTAAAGAACTTTCCGCCTGCGAACTTTCGAAATCATATTGGCTAATGCAATGGTCGAATTTATTTAAAGTAAAAAAACCTTCCATATTATCAAAATGTGGATCGTGAGTCGTATAAAAATAATTCTCGTAACCCTGTTGTTTCAATAGCGGCCCCAATCCTGAGAATGGTTCTTTCACATAACTCTTCATCGATTTTTCGGCAAGTATACTTATGTAACCTGTGCTGGTGGAAAATAATCCGTTGAATGTATGAATACCCGAAGAAAAAAATTTTTCGCAAAAAATGGATTTTTTATTTAATTCGTGAAGGTAGGGCGTAAGATTTTTTCCGTTGTAATAACCCATTTTAAAAACCGACATACTTTCCATTACTATAATAACAATATTATATTTTGTTTTAATGGTTGAAGTGTCTATCACAATACGTTCAATGTTTGGTACAAAAGGAGCTGTAATGCCCAGATAGCTTCTTGTAAAAGATATGTGCTCATCAATATCTTGAGGAACTAAATAAGATTTTTTATTTTTATTATATAAAACGGTTTTCCAAAAAGTATAATTTGGATTAATCGCTATTTGATTTATAAAATTATTTTGAGAAACAATTGCAAGGCCTTCGTGCAATCCCGATCTGTCGGATGTTCGTCCGCGCGCGCCAATGCTTACAAGAGCCACTAACACTATAAATGCAAGCAATGCAAAATACCATTTTACTTTAGGTCGTGCAGCTTCCTGTTGGGTAAATAGTGTGTAATGCCTATGGTTAAAGATCCATAGTATAAATATCATGGGAAAATAAATCAGAAAATATCCCCAATAGTAGAAACTTCCGAATATAACGCCGGCAGCAAATGAAGGGTCATCGTTCCACAAAAAAGCGTTTCTATTTAAATGGGTACCAAATTGCGAAAAGTAAGGGATGTTAGCTATGCAAATAAAAATATAGACGCATTGCAAACATAAAAAAAAGTAAAAGCCTAAAGTGTATAAAAGGTTTTTTCGCAGAAGATAGGCGAGCGACCAAAACAATACGGGTACATACATGATCCATGAAAAAACCGCGGTATCAAATTCGAGTCCCATTCGGAAGGCCATTAGCTTCTCAAAAAAAACTACTTCAGTAGTATCGTCTGTTTTGTTTACGAAATAAAATAAAGCGCGAATAATAAAAAACAACAACAAATTTGCAACATACAATTTTACCAGAAGGGTAATATGTGTCGGAATTTTTGCTGATATTTTTTTAAGCATTCAAAAGTTCTTTAGCGTTTTTTAAAGCTGTTTCGGTTGGAATTCCGGAGCTTAACATTTTTGCAATTTCTGCAATACGTTCTTGGTTATTTAACAGCCGTATGTTGGATGTGGTTTTAGCACTGGTATCCGTTTTAAAAACAAACAAATGATTTTTTCCTTTACTAGCAAGTTGTGGCAAATGCGTAATGGTAATAACCTGCATCGTATTTCCCATCAATTTTAAAATGTTGCCAATTTTATCTGCCACTTCTCCACTAACGCCCGTATCAATTTCATCAAAAATAATGGTTGGTAGAGCGGTGTTTTCAGCAAGTAACGCTTTTAAACACAATGTTAAGCGCGATAATTCACCACCTGAAGCTGTTTTATGCAGCTCTTTTAAATCGGAACCTTTGTTGGCCGCAAATAAAAAAACCACGGCATCAAAGCCATTTGTTGTAAGCTGAGACGTTGCATTAAGTTCGATTTTAAAACGCGCATTTTCCATCGAAAGTGAGTTTAACATTCCTTTAATTTTTTGTTCGATTGAATTGCTGCAGCCTTTTCGTTTTTTTGAAAGTTCGGTTGCTAAAGCTGCACATTGTTTTTCTTGGCTCGAAATTTCTTTTTTTATTTTTTCGATGGCGTGTTCAACCGATGAAAACTTTTGCAGTTTTTCTTCAATATCATTTTTTATAATAAGCAAGTCCTCCTCTCTGGCAACACCGTGTTTTTTTAAAAGCCTATTAAGTTTATCAAGTTTAAAATTTACGTCTTCAAGTCTGGAATTATCGTAAACCACGTCTTCCTCAGCCACATTAATATCTGTGGCTAATTCTTTTAATTCAATAATTACTGAATTAATCCTTTCAAGATATCCGTTAAATTTTTGATTGAATTTTGAAACGCTCTGCAATTGCTGTTTTACAGTTGTCAATGCTAATATGCTATTTTCTTCGCCACCGGAAATTAGTACCGAACTTTTTGCCAAAGCTGATTTTATAAATTCAGCATTTTCAAGCGTTTCACTTTCATCTTCAAGTTCTTTTAAAATACCGCTTTTTACTTCAGATTCTTCTAGTTCATTAAATTGAAACTGGAAATAATCGAGGTCTTTTTTTGCCTGTGTTTCTTCGGCGATAAGCGAATCAAATTGTTTTTTTAATTTTTGTAAAACGGTAAATTGTTTTTTATAATCCGAAACTAAGCTGGTGGTGTTAGCAAAAGCGTCAATAAGCTGCAGCTGAAAATTGGTTTCCTTCATCAACAACGTTTCGTGCTGCGAGTGTACGTCGATTAATTTTTCGCCAAGTTCTTTTAATACGGTTAGCGTAATTGGCGTATCATTTATAAACGCCCGCGATTTGCCTTCCGGTGTAATTTCTCTTCTTATGGTAGTTACATTATCAAAATCGAGTTCGTTCAATTCAAAAAAACCACCAAGGTTATAATTGTTAATATTAAATTTTGCTTCAATAATACATTTTTTGGTTTTATCATTTAAGCTCGCCACATCGGCCCTGTTGCCCAGTGTAAGACCTAAGGCACCAAGAAGTA
>JAYTBK010000254.1:0-4112 GCA_043737035.1 Bacteroidota bacterium
TTTTTCTGACCGTAGTAAATGTTTGGTATCGAGAAACAAGCTGCGAAAGTACGTTATAGAATCTTTTACATCAATATCTAACGGTTTACAACCTTTGACAAAGGCACTTTCCAAACCGTTATGTTTTAAATAAATTTGTTTTAACGAGTCCAGAAAAAAAGTACAATCAACACCGTTGAATGTGCGATGTACAAAATTTTTAAACCTTACATTGTCTTTTGAAGTAAAATTAAGCAGGAAATCATGCGGCTCTTTGTTCATCAACTGCATCAGTTTATTGCCATTATTGATGATTGTGATTCGTTGTCCCCACGCTATGGTCGCCACTAAAAATGCAGAAATCTCAATATCTTCTTTTTTAAGAAACTGATGCGGAATTGAAATAGGGTCGGTCTCAATAAAATGTGTTGTGTTAAATAATCGGTGTTTTTCCTCAAGCAAATTTTTAATATCATTGAAGTGCTTCATTTAATTTGTTGTACTCAAATCGAGTTCTTTTAATTTTGGGTTAAGCTTATTCACTCCTAAAACTACCACAACAGTCATGACACCGCCAAATATGATGGATGGAACCAAACCAATAAGCTTAGCAACAGCACCTGATTCGAAAGCGCCTATTTCATTGCTCGAACCAACAAAAATATTATTAACCGCCGAAACCCTCCCTCGCATATTGTCGGGAGTCATTAGTTGTAAAATGGTGTGGCGTATTACAACACTAACATTATCAAAAGCCCCTGTAAATAATAACATGGCAAAGGCAAGCCAGTAATTAGTGCATAGTGCGAAAAGTATGGTACAAATGCCAAAGGCAGCAACACACCAAAGCATATCGCGACCTGCATTTTTTTGAGGTTGTTTAAAAATTAACACAAACGATGTAAGTACGGCTCCAATTGCCGGAGCGGTTCGCAAAAAGCCGTATGCTTCCGGACCAAGATGTAAAATTTTGTCGGTAAATGCCGGAATGATTGCAACTGCACCACCAAACAATACTGCAAACATATCCAACGAAAGTGCGCTCAGGATCATATTATTTTTATATACAAATTTTAATCCCGAGCTCATACTTTCAAAAAGACTTTCTTTTTTTTGCTGAACAGGAACACTTGTTTTTTTGATTAATAAGAATGAAACTAGTGCCAAGATGTAGAGCAAGCAATTAATGGCGTAACACCAGTTTGCGTGCTTCGCGTTGTTAAAGCCATAGATAATGCCTGCAAGTACGGGACCTAAAATAGCACCTGTGTGCCATACCGTGGAGTTCAATGTGGAAGCTTGTCCGTAAAATTCGCGCGGTATTATTTGGCTCATGAACGGTTGTGTTGCTGCTGAAAGAAACGACCGGATGATTCCAAATAGAAAAACAATTCCAAATAATGTTACGCCTCCTAATATGGCAACTACATTAAAAGCGTTTACACTAAAGCTTAGTAGAAATATGGAACCAATAAAGAGCGCGAAACAGCCGGCCAGTAATATTTTTTTTCGACTTACGATATCCGCTATATGCCCCGAAAAAAATGATACAATAATAAACGGAATTATTTCGGCGAGGCCTATTAAGCCTAACGAAAATTCGTCTCCCCGGTAATATTCATAATACACTTGCAAATAAATCGTGCTCATTTGCATTTGTATCGCAAGTGTTATAAAAAAACGCGCCCCTAAAAAATATAAAAATTCTTTTTGAAGCAGTATCTTAAAAGTATTCTCTTGCATTAATGCAGTGCAGATGATTGGTTAATGCCAGCGACTTTTTATTAGCGTTTTATAATTTTTTTTATGGTACAACCTTCGAGCGAATATAATTTCACAAAATAAATTCCATCTGCAAGCTGGCTCGTATTTATTGTTATTGAAGGAGTATCATTTGCTTTTACCGTCTCCAGTTTCTGACCCATCGCACTTGTAACCTCTATTAGGTTAATGTGAGTTATATTGGATATTGTTAGCAAGTTTTCAGTTGGATTTGGGTACAATAAAATTTCCTGATTGCTCTCAATAATTTCCATTCCAACGGACGAAGTGGTTGGTGTAGGCGTTGTGCAGGTCCACCGCATTTCAAAACCTAATTCGTTTAAATACGGATCGGCAATTTGAACAATTGTTATAACGTTGGTATTAGTTAAAATACCGAGGCCATTATTTGGTAGAGAATTTCCGGTGTAATTTCCAATAAGAGTTCCACTAGCAGATGACCCTTTATAAACGCGTAGGTAATCGAAATTATATTCCATTCCAAAACTGTAAAATTTTACTGTGAGTATATCTCCGGGCGCAGAAATTATGGTTACCTCTTTTGTATTATTATCTGTATAATTTCCGTTAACGCCCCCGTCATCGTAAAGCGTTCCGGCACATGCCGAAAATGTGGAACCGGTTTGCATAACATATGTACACGGGTTTGCAGTGTTTACATCAATGTATGCTATTTTTAATAAGCTATCTTTTGAGCCTGCAATACAACCTGTTGCAACCAGTTTAACGGAGTAAACACCATTTGCCGTATAGGTGTGTGCCGGATTTAAAACAGTGCTATTTGTGCCATCCCCAAAATGCCACTTGTAATTTACACCATTATTGGTTTGGTTTGTAAAAGTAACTGTAGTTGGTAATATGCAACTCTGTTGTACATCCGCTGAAAAATCAGGCCCAATCGAGTTTCCGGAAATTTGATTTCCAACGCCCACAGCGTACCAAGCATTTGTTGTTTGTATCACCTCATTGGAGCACTGCCCGTATAAATCTTTCGCAGCTTGTATTGCAAAAGCCCGAACATTAGCGTAATCGGTATTTGGTGTCATATATAACGTAAGGGCGCGGTAGGCTATCGCCGACGCTTTTGCCATTGTTATACCGGTAATATTATAAATCTGACCATTATCATTAGTACCTGCACCACCTACGGATAATAAATAATACCAGTAGATACACGGACCATCATTTGTGTGGGGTTCATCGGCAAAATCCCAATTGTTTCCAAAGTAAGTATCGGGTTGGCCAAGTAAAGACGGATTTGACATATTACGTAAAGCGACTCCATTAGTTTTTAATTCGTCGCCTAATAACCAATTATGTTGAGAAGGCCGCGCGTACCACTCTACAGCTGTACCAAAAATATCAGCGAAAGCTTCGTTTAATGCGTCGGACTCGCCACCGTTTAACATAGCAGTTTGCTGTACTACTCCGTGAGTAATTTCGTGCCCGCAAACATCGAGGGCAGTAAATTCTTTGTAACCTGATGATAGTTTGCCATCACCGTACGTCATGGCTTGGCCGTCCCAAAAGGCATTAATAAAATTTACATCGTAGTGTACGTAGCTTAATAATGCAAATCCATTATCATCAATACTGTTTCGATTAAAGGTATTAAAATAAAAATCGTATGTTTTTTCGGCACCCCAGTGCGCATCCGTAGCTACCTGATTCGGACCCGTACTAGTCCATGATGTAGAACTATTTGTAAAATTGGTGTTTACGTAATTAACACCATTATTGAGGTTGTAAGTTTCAATACCATTACCTCGTCCGGTTTCAGTAAGCCGGTACGCGCCAACAGAATAGTTATTGACGGTTAAGGTTTGTGTACCGCTAAATTTTGTGTTAGCAACACCTGGCACATCTGCCGTGCAAATTAAATTTTGTTCCTTAATAATATTTCCAGTTGTTGCATCCACATAAACGTTTGCACGGTATAACGGCACTTCTGCATAAATGTTGAATTTATATGCATAAAGAAACGTTGTGATTTTAGTTTTTTTATCGGTAGTAGGCAAAACAACGAGTTCACCTTTTGGTAAATATGTAAAGTTTGGGTCTTTTAATACTTTACGCATATGTTCCTGTAAAGCTTTGTCGTGCCACTTATATTTTTTTGCGTTTACTTTGGCAAGAGCGAATGCCAAGGCCTGAGTCTCAGTAACGCTTTTTTCGTTTAAAACGTTAATTTTCTTAAACCAATCGCCATTGAAAGATTGCAAAATATTGCCGTTGCAGTGTGCAATAACCATGGTATTTTCTATCTTTATTTGATTGTAATGTTGCTCAAAACGATAGTGTTTCATCCCAAGTTGATCGTTTTCCTTTTTAATAAATTTCAGAAAAGTTTT
>JAYTBK010000255.1:0-1502 GCA_043737035.1 Bacteroidota bacterium
GCAACTTTATTTTTCGAAAACTGAAAAGCCATTGTGCCATGAATACAGGCAATAGTTATTTTTTGCAAACGGCTGTGAATAACAGTAGTATCGCTGTAACCGATAAACCATTTAGGATACGTTTTTAGTTTAGAAAAATTTACCGAATCAATAATTTTTAAAGTACCATAACCACCGCCTGCAATTAATACTGCTTTTGCTATTTTATGATTTACAGCCCACTGTAAATCGCGTGTACGTTCTTCGTCTGTACCCGCAAATTGATAGTGCGTTTTATAAATATTTGCGCCCAACTCAACAATTAGCCCCCAACTTTTTAAAATTTTAATAGCAGGTGCAATTTGTTCCTTACTTCTCGCTCTGGCAGTAGCAATAATTAAAATGGTATCACCTTTTTTTAAATATTCGGGAACAATCATTTGCGATTTTTCTTTTTCGATTTTTTATCTTTTTTGTCGAATTTCTTTTTTTTCTTTTTTTCTTTTTTATTTTCAGTTAATTTTTCTGCCAACCTCTTACCATCGTCTTTCTTGATAATAGTCTTTTTAATCACTTTTACCTTCCCTGCCCCCTTTAACTTTTCCTGGTAAGCAATATTTTTTAAATTTTGTTTGTACCTATCATTTTCAGGTTCGTTTTCAACTTTAATGTGAAACCATAATTCGCCTTTTTTTATACGGTAAATCTGCATTTCCGATACGCCAAATTTTTCTGCCAATTGTTTGTAAGATAATTTTCGTTTTGGATTCCAAATCATTTTTTTAAGTTCAGTCGCACTTTTTTCATTTAAAACACGGCTATGAACACTTTTCGTAAATGCCTTTTTTTCTCTGGATAAAATTGTACTTGGGCTTTTATCAATATGATTTCTATGTTCTTTTATAGTAACCCATTTTAAATTTGATGGATTGTTGTTGGTATAATCATGGTCTAAATGAATTACGGCAGTTTGTTTTGCAGATGATTTTTTAACAAATGCAGTCGCAACCATTTTCGCAAGTGATAACGTTTGCTCTTTACCACCAACTCGCAAACGATGACGTACGCTACCACTTTTAATTTTTTTAACCCGGACTTCTATTTCGCCATCAGCCTTTTTAAAGCCATATTCACCTTTGTTTGAAACTACAAACGGCAAGTCTGTTTTTTTATTATTTACTAAAATTGGTTTCCAGATTTCGTTATTTTTGCTCATCGTTTTATGTATTTATACTATCTTTATACAAAATTAAGATTATTAATTACATCCGCAAACCGTTAGTAAAATAATTTATTACCCTTTGCAAATATATTTATGAGTAAAAATTTTAAACGCACTCTCGTAACAGCAGCTTTGCCTTACGCCAATGGTCCAATTCATATCGGTCATTTGGCAGGTTGTTATTTACCGGCTGATATCTATGTACGCTATTTGCGCGGCACTGGGCACGATGTTAAATTTATTTGTGGTAGCGATGAACATGGCGTACCTATTACTATTAAGGCAAAAAAAGAAAACACAA
>JAYTBK010000256.1:0-19891 GCA_043737035.1 Bacteroidota bacterium
TAATTAGCTTTTATAAATTAGTCTAATTTGTTTTAAAAAAATTATTAACAATTTAATTGTTAATAATAGACTATAAAATAAAAGCTAATGGTATTATTCGTGAACATAGTCTTGCAAAAATTTTATATCGGTTCAACCCAATGTGGGTGGATGCTAAAATGCTTTTAAATTGCCAGCATACTATCTGCGCTTTTCCCTTGGCTGTGCATCGCTAAATTTGAAATTCGGTACAGCATTCTGGCAGCAACATTTGCATTCAATTCGTCTTCGCCGCCTACTTCATTTATATCAAACGCAATTATTTTTTTACCGGAAGCAACGAGCTGTTCCAATAAATATAAAATCTGTTCTGCTTCAAACCCCCCTGCTACAGGAGTTCCTGTGCCCGGACATAATTTCGGGTCAAGGCCATCTATATCAAAACTTACATAAATATTTTGAGGTAATTCATTTATTATTTCTTGGCAAATAGTGTCCCAGGCTTTTCCTTTGTATTGCTGCTGTTTTATATTACGGTCAAAAAATGTTTTAATGCGACCATTCGATTTATTAATTATGTCAACTTCGGCCTGACAATAATCTCTAATTCCAACCTGAACCAATTTTTTTACATTACTAATTTTTAGCGCGTTAAACATAATCGAAGCATGTGAAAACTCAAAACCTTCGTAAGCATCACGTAAGTCGGCATGGGCGTCAATTTGCAGTATCGCAAACTCACCAACGTGTTCGCTCAAAGCTTGTATCATACCCAAAGGTGTAGAATGATCGCCGCCAATTAAACCAACTGTTTTATTTTTCTTTAAAAAATGCAATGCGCGTTGTTTTACCCATGCATTCATTTCTATACATATATTATTAATATCGTTAATTTCTGTGATCTCTGCTGACGGCTCGCCGTTAGATTGCCTATCAATAATTATTTCAGCAACCGGACGGTATATTTCGCTTTTTTCTTTTAATTCGTCGTTCGGTTCATCCATTGCAATTCCCAGCTGCCAAGCATTTTTTACAATAGGATCAAAAAGATCAACCTGAAACGAGGCATCAAAAATTTGTTCCGGCCCGTTAGCGGTTCCTCCGCCATAACTTACTGTAACTTCCCATGGCACAGGAATTAAAACCGTTTCCGATTCTTCAATTGAAAATGGTAATCCAAACATATTTGCATTAATATCACCCACGCTATCGGCATCAAAATTCTTTATTTTATCCTGTTTTGTCATTGTTAAATGTTTTTGTAGAATCGCATCTTGTTCAGTTGTCTTAAATCTCAATTTAACTTATGGTGCGAGCCGCTCTATTTTCCAATTACTATGATTTAAAGTATACGCTATCCTATCATGTAACCGACTTTTACGGCCTTGCCAAAATTCATAATAATTTGCAGTAATTACATATCCACCCCAAAAATTCGGACGTTGAATTTCCCCGTCGGTAAATTTTTCTTTCGTTGCTTTCATAAGTTCATCTAACGTTTCGCGCCCTGCTATTTTTTTGCTTTGCGGTGAACTCCATGCGCCAATTTTTGAATCTATCGGACGAGCTTTAAAGTAGGCGTCGCTTTTTTCAATAGGAGCAAATTTTACGGTTCCTTCAATCCTTACCTGCCGTTCGAGTTCGGGCCAAAAAAAGGTAGCGCAAACATGTGGGTTTATATTTATATCCTGCCCTTTACGTGATGTATAATTTGTATAAAAGTAGAAATCGTTTTCAAAAAATTCTCTTAAATAAACGATGCGTGCTGATGGTTTATTTTCAATATTTACCGTTGCTAAATTAAAAGCATGCGCCTCGTTAACTTTCGTTTGAATAGCTTCATCCAACCACTGTTCAAACTGAAGGTGTGGTTGAGAAAGCAAGCTGGACTCCGATAATATCCCTTTGATAAAATCTTCACGCAAATCGAAAATATGTTTATTTACACCGACCATTTTTGTAAATTTACAACAAATATAAATAGTTATTGGTTAAGGCCGGAGACATATTAATTGCGAAGCCTTTTTTACAAGATGGCCTTTTTAAACGCTCTGTAATTTATATGTGTGAGCATAATTTGGAAGGAAGTTTAGGATTTATAATTAATAAACCACAAGGCCTCTTATTAAAAGATATTTTTCCGCATTTTAAAAATGGAAATTTTCCATTATTTGAAGGCGGGCCTGTTTCACCAAATCAATTATTTTATACACACACTTTAGGCTCGCAAATTGAAGATAGTGTTGAAGTTTCAGACGGTGTTTTTTGGGGAGGCGATTTTTTTAAAATTACACATTTAATTGAATCCGGAATTTTGAAACTCGACGATATTCGCTTTTACATTGGCTATAGTGGCTGGCAAAGTAATCAGTTAGAAAATGAGATCGTTGCTGATAGTTGGCTGGCAACTTCGTCAACCTATAACGAACTCATAAAACAAACACCCAACGATGTTTGGAGCTATCAGTTAACTAAAATGAATCCGGGTTACCGCGCCTTTACCGATTTTTCTTTTGATCCTTCTTTGAATTAAAATAATTTACCGCCTACCCGATACCATTCACCGCCTAGCTCTGTAATCTTGCCTATTTGCTATTGTGTAGCATGAATTGCTACTGTATGTTTGATGAAAATTAGAAAACATGGACAATAATAATACAGGTATGGAACAAGAAGAGATTTGGAAGCATACCGAAAAACAACATAAAAGAGGAAAAATACTCAGCGGGATATTAGTTGTCATCGCCGGTTCATTATTTTTATCAAAAGAGTTGGGTGCTGATATTCCGCAATGGATTTTCACGTGGAAAATGGCATTGATTGCTTTTGGTCTAGTAATAGGAGCTAAAAATAATTTTCGTCAAACAGGTTGGATCGTATTTGTAATCGTTGGCGGCGCCTTTTTAATAGGCGATATTAATCCCGAAATTTCAATTAAGCCTTTCCTTTGGCCAGTATTGATAATCTTAATAGGTATCGCTATGATCTTTAAACCGCAGCGTAGACATAAACACCTTCACTGGAAAAGATTCTACGAAAAGAAATATGGGAAAGCCTATGAAGAAAAATATAACAGGTTCTACGCAAAGAAATATGGTCAATCAAATAACTATGACGAATGCTACGCAAGGGAATCGTCAAGCTCAAAAGACATCATTGACTTTACGACTTTTATGGGAAGTGTAAAAAAAAATATTTTATCAAAAAATTTTAAAGGAGGAGATGTGTCTAACGTGTTTGGAGGAACAGAATTAAATCTTAGCCAGGCCGACATTGAAAACACAGCTACTCTTGATCTGCAAAATGTATTTGGAGGTACTCGTTTAATTGTGCCGGCAAACTGGGAAATTCATTCCGAACTAGTGTCTGTTATGGGAAGCATAGAAGATAAGCGCCCCGTGCAACCTCTGAACACTGAAAATCCAAAAATTTTAATTTTAAAAGGAACCACTTTTATGGGCGGTATTGATATCAGGAACTATTAACAAAATTATAAATTCACTAAAATAAAAATTATGAGCACTTATTTAGTAAAACTGATGTTCAACATTAACATCGATAACGGAAAGCACGCTTCACAATTTGATGAACAAATTCGTATTGTTGGAGCTTTTAATGAAGAAGAAGCTTTTCATAAAGCCAGAGCCATTGGCAGGTATGAAGAAGAAACGTTTGTGAATAATGAAAATAAACTTGTACTCTGGAGTTTTATAGATGTAGTTGACATATATTGTATATCCGATGCAAAGGATGGTCAGCAAATCTATTCAAGTACACATGAAAAGATTGATACGATATCATTTATTAATTATATCCGCCAAAAAGCTATGGTAATTCAGGCTAAAAATTTAACTTTTGCCTAATTACATTTTTTGAAAAACGCATTTTCATATCCTTTAAAAAAAATCCTTGGTTTATACTTTAGCTGGTGGATCTTTTGGGCGCTGATACAAAGCTGTGTGGTGCATCGACTTGGATTGAATTGGGAAGTTTCTTTAGCTGATGCTTTTATCTCCAATGGTTTATTGGCTTTTGCCTGTTTCGCTACTATTATTGTTTTTCGATTTTACCAGCCCGGAAACAGTAATCGGATGTATCGTTTTTTATTTGCCTTTGGAATTACAATTTTATTTTGTGCCACATTCAGATTTGCCCTGAGCTCTTTATTATTTAATGATGTGAACTACCTTCATTTCTTGGAAAGCTCAATGCCCATCAGGTTTATCATTTCGTTATTAGTAATTTCTTTTGTAACGCTTTTAAACTGGATGTGGAGTAATTTGCAGGAACAAACAGAACAGGAAAAACGCCGGGCTGATGCAAAGCAATTAGTAAAGGAAGCGGAGTTAGCGAGGTTAAGACAACAATTACAACCACACTTTTTATTTAACAGTTTAAATTCTATCAGTGCGTTAGCAGGTTCTAAACCTAATGAAGCGCGTAAAATGATACAACAGTTGTCAGATTTTTTACGTGGCACCTTAAAAAAAGATGATCAGGAGTGTGTTGAATTAAAAGAGGAATTGGAACATTTAAAACTTTATCTGGAAATTGAAAAAGTTCGATTTGGATACCGTTTACAAATAGATATAAATTTCGAGGAAAATTCTCTAACATTATCTATACCACCACTTTTATTACAACCTATAGTTGAAAATGCTATTAAGTTTGGCTTGTATGATACCATAGATGAGATCACGATCAGCATATGTTCCTATGCTAAAGACGGATTATTATATGTTTGTGTAAAAAATCCTTTTGATACCCACGCACAAACTGCAAACCAGGGAACAGGTTTTGGATTGAGTTCCATACAAAGGCGTTTGTTTTTATTATATGCGAGGAATGATCTTATAATTACCGAAATAAAAGAAAATCAGTTTATCACTACTTTAAAAATACCACAGCTTAAATGAAAATTGTAATTATTGATGATGAGCCTTTGGCTCGTATGGTTGTACTTGAATACCTGCAAAGTCATCCGGAACTCGAAGTCGTTGCCGAATGTAACGATGGTTTCCAGGGTGTAAAAGCCATTTTGCAACACAAGCCCGATCTTGTGTTTCTGGATATACAAATGCCGAAAATAAATGGATTTGAAATGTTGGAATTATTAGATACGATGCCATCTGTTATTTTTGCGACAGCTTTTGATGAATATGCAATTAAAGCCTTCGAATCAAACGCGATAGATTATTTATTGAAACCATTTAGTAAAGAGCGCTTCGACCTTGCAATTGAAAAATATAAACTGAAAACATATAGTACAGGAGATTCTGATAAAAACATACAAAATCTATTGGAAAACGCTACAAAGCAACCTGATGAACAAAACAGGATCGTGGTAAAAAACGGAAGCGATATTCGTATTATACCGGTAAATGATATAATTTACATTGAAGCCGACGATGATTATGTAAAAATTTTTACGCGCGATTCTTATTATCTTAAAAAGAAAACCATGGCATTTTACGAACAGGTTTTAGATAAGAGCCAGTTTTTTAGAACACATCGTTCTTTCATTATAAATCTTCAGGAGCTTACTCGTATCGAACCGCTTGAAAAAAACACGTATTATGCGATTTTAAAAAACGGGAAAAAGATTCCTTTAAGTAGGAGCGGTTATACGAAATTGAAAGAAACGTTAGGGATTTAAATTAGGCGCGTTTAGCACTTTTAATATTTGGAAGAAAACCTGTAACCAAGCCCAACAGTGGCAAAAAAGAACACACCTTAAACACGTAGGCAATACTATTTTTGTCGGCTAAATGACCTAACAATGCCGATCCGATGCCCGCAATTCCAAACGCAAAGCCAAAAAATAAACCCGATACCAAGCCAACTTTTCCTGGCAAAAGTTCCTGTGCGTAAACCAGTATTGCGGAAAATGCCGAAGCCATTATTACTCCAATAGCTACTGACAAAATCGTTGTCCAAAATAAATTGGCGTGTGGCAATAAAATTGTGAAGGGTGCAATTCCCAAAATAGAGATCCATATTATTATTTTACGGCCGTACCTATCCCCCAAAGGCCCGCCAATAAATGTGCCCGCAGCAACCGATGCCAAAAATAGAAAAAGATGAAATTGCGATTGTGGTATGCTTAAATTAAATTTATCTATTAGATAAAAAGTAAAATAACTGGTGATGCTGGTGAGATAGAAATATTTTGAAAAAATTAGCAATAACAAAATAGTGATGGAAATAAAAATCTTTTGCGTGGATAACTGATGTGTCTGTTCTGTGAAATTTATTTTTCCGCGCAAACGCAAACTTAAATGACGCCGATACCAATTTCCTACTTTAATTAATACAAGCATGCCAATTACAGCTGCTAACACAAACCATAAAATGTATATCTGTCCGTAGGGTATTACGATTAAAGCAACAAGAAGCGGACCAATTGCACTACCACTATTTCCTCCCAATTGAAAAATCGATTGCGCAAGGCCACGCCTGCCACCCGATGCATAGAACGCTACTTTAGATGCTTCAGGATGAAAAATAGATGAGCCAATACCAACGCAACCAACTGCAAATAAAATGGAAATAAACCCTGATGAAAATGCAAGTAAAATTGTTCCTAAAAAAGTAAAGCCCATCGCAAAAGCAAACGAATATGGTTTTGGATTTTTATCTGTGTAGTTGCCAACAAAGGGCTGCAAAATAGATGCGGTTAATTGAAAGGTAAACGTTATCCATCCAATTTGAGAAAACGTAAGTGTGTAATTTGCTTTAATCATAGGATAGATAGAAGGAATTACCGATTGTAGCAGATCGTTAATTAAGTGTGCAAAGCATATAGAAAATAATACAGGGAAAACGGTTACCGGCACTATTTTTTCGTCAATTTCTTTTATTTGCGCCATTTCTTTTATGTCTTTTATCAGCATAACAAATCATACTCTTAAATTATCCGCACGCCAATTTTTTATTGATCGTTTTATCTCATCTGCCGTAAGGTTTTCGTTGATCGTTTTTTCTGCAAGGTTTTCCAGCTCATCGTCACCAGCAAAACGTAATGCCAGTATTTGTGAAAGGCATAATTTGGTTTCAAGGGTTGCAGGGTTTTTATTCGTAACTGTGTAATAGCGAAATAATAATTCGGTTTTTGCAATGCGATTTTGATTTCCTAATGCATAATGTTGGCGCACCATAAATGATAGAAAACCTAGCAACAACAAAATTGTAGTGAACATGGCCCAAATCATTTTATTTTCTTGTGCTTTTACGCATTCATAAACTGATAAAGAAATTAATGCGAGAAGAAAACCGTAAAAAAACAAATGATGCGGTAAATAATAAATGCGATGGTTATTATAATTTTGTTTTTTCATTATTGAAATTATTTTTTCGTTCAGTATATTTTAGTTGCAATGAGGTGCTGGTTTTATAGCGCGTTTCAAAACATAAATTTTCATCGGTTGCTAACGATTTGCCGTAGCTCGGTATCATTTGTTTTAGCTTAGTTTGCCATTCGGTTGACTCTAATTTTTTTGGGAAACATTTTTTTAAAACATCCAGCATAATTTGCGCCGACGTCGATGCTCCCGGCGATGCGCCAAGCAAGGCAGCCAGCGAACCATCGCCTGCACTTACTACTTCTGTTCCAAATTCTAGCACTCCTCCTTCTTCTTTATCTTTTTTGATTACCTGCACACGTTGTCCTGCAATTACAAGTTCCCAATCTTCCAAAACAGCCTGTGGATAATATTCTTTTAATAATTCGTGACGCGCTTCGTCGGATAAACCGGCCTGTTTTATAAGATATTTGGTGAGCGGTAAATTATGAATTCCGGCAGATAACATTGGTAGTAAATTATCAAGTTCAAGAGAAGAAGCAAGATCCCAAAACGATCCGTTTTTTAAAAATTTTGTTGATAATCCTGCATAGGGGCCAAACAGAAGTGCTTTTTTTCCATCTATCATTCGCGTGTCTAAATGCGGTACCGACATTGGAGGTGAGCCAACTCCTGCCAATCCGTATACTTTTGCAGCATGCTGTTCGATAACAGATTCGTTATTACAACGCAGCCATTGGCCACTTACGGGAAAACCGCCATAGCCTTCTGCTTCTTTAATATCTGATTTTTCGAGTAGAGGTAACGATCCGCCCCCTGCTCCTATAAATACAAAATCTGCAACACATTCTTTTTTTTCATCTTGTATTAAATCTTTTATCTTAACCTTCCATTTCCCGTTATCTTCTTTTTCAAGATCGCGAATTTCATGGTTTAGATGAATTTCAACATTGGGAAGTGATTGTAAGTATTGAAACAGTTCCCGCGTTAAAGCACCAAAATTTACATCTGTTCCAGTTTCAACGCGTGTTGCGGCCACTTCAATTCCGGGATCGCGCCCTTCCATCACAAGTGGCATCCACGTTTCGAGTTGCGACCATTTTTTCGAAAATTGCATGCCCGAAAATAAGGATTGGCCCTTTAAAGCTTCAAATCGTTTTTGTAAATAAAATACATTTTCTGCTCCCCAAACAAAACTCATGTGCGGAACGTTTCGAATAAAATTTTGTGGCTCACAGGTCGCATTTTTATCGATGAGATAAGACCAAAACTGGCGGGATATTTCAAAAGATTCGGCAACTTTTAAAGCTTTAGTGATTTCAATGCTCCCGTTTTCGAGTTGCGGCGTGTAATTAAGCTCGCAAAACGCGGAGTGTCCGGTGCCGGCGTTATTCCATGCGTCAGAACTTTCTTCAGCAAGTTTATCCAACCGTTCAAAAATTTTTATGTTGCAGGTTGGCTCGAGTTCTTTTAAAAACACTCCGAAGGTTGCACTCATTATTCCTCCTCCAATTAAAATAATATCAGGCTGCTTATTATCACCGAAAATCATAGGCTATAATTATTTTAAGCTCGGTACTTTCTTACCAAAATCCCTATTGGATGTGGTGTTCGTTATCCGATGTTTGTGTTGTTATTGAGTTTGGTTTTGATGAATTTAAATAATTTTCTTCATACGTTTTGAATAGAAGAATAAAAAATGAAATTATAAATGGGCCCACAACTAAACCAATTAATCCAAAAAATGGTATGCCAATTATTACCCCAATTATGGTTATTAATGGGTGCGTATCAGCAATTTTTTTAGAAATAAATTGTCGTAAAAAATTGTCAACCAAAGTTACCAAAACACCTCCCCAAATAAGTACACCAAAGCCGGCAAAATTATTACCGGAGGATAATTCAAAAATTGCTGCCGGAACAAAAACAATTGGTGCTCCCACTACTGGAAGGAAACAAACAAACACAGAAACAGTTCCCCAAAATAATGCGTCAGGAATACCAAATATTAAAAAACCTACCGCTACGATCATGCCTTGGCAAAGGCCAATCATTCCTTGCCCTAAAATGTTTGATAATGTGATATTTTTTAACTCCTCGCCAAATTTCAGGCTTTGCGCAATATTAAAGGGAAGGTATTTTAAAAGAGAAGCTTCAAGTTTTTCATACGATTTAAACATATAAAATAAAGTGAAGTATAAAATAATGAGTGCAACAAAAACTTTGACAGCGCTACTTAAAAAAACTGAAAAAGCGTTGAGTGCCCATTTCGAAATATCATTGATGCTATTTTTAACTGTGGTTTTAATGTCAAAGCCGGTTCCAAGGTAATCGTGTAGCCTGCCAATTACATTGGTAAGTGCCTCGGGATGTTGCTGAAAGTGGATTAGTTTATTAACGATCATAACGCTAAGGCCGGTTAAAGGAAGTACGATAATGAGAAACGAGATGGCGATAATCGTTAACGCGCTGAGCGATTTATTCCATCTTTTTTTGAGCACAAAAAATAAAAATAAGGGGCGAAATAAAGTATACAAAATGACAGCCGAAATAAGTGCGGTAAAAATATGCAAGGCAATCATAGAAAGTAATAGCCCTGTTATTACAATCATCAAAAAAACAATTTTTTTACTTTGTATGAAAGTGTAAATAGAATAATTATTCTCCATAGTACGAGTTTATTTGTTTAAGTAACAAAGGTATTAATGTAATTGGCTTTCAACATCATTTCGTTAATATAGGCAGCTACGAGCTTTATAGTAATGATGTATTTACTTAGGTAAAGTAAATGTTTCCCAACCTCAACGAAAAATGTCATGGTTTAAAAAATCAAAAACAAAACCTTACATTTGTGCCCTAAAATCAGGCACCATAGTTCAATGGATAGAATAGAAGTTTCCTAAACTTTAGATCTAGGTTCGATTCCTAGTGGAGCCACTAAAAGCCTTTGTCATGCAAAGGCTTTTTTACTTCTATAAAAAGCCAACTTTTTTTTCTAAGATGCTTAAAACAAAAAAGCCACCCATTAACGGTGGCTTTTGCTCCCTTTCCTGGGCTCGAACCAGGGACCCCATGATTAACAGTCATGTGCTCTAACCAACTGAGCTAAAAGGGAATCTTTCCTTATAAAGGAGGGCAAATTTAATATCTATTTTGTAAATAAACAATATATTTGTCAAAATAATCTAATTCTTTATTCTATGAGTCTTTTAGTGGTCGGCACTGTAGCTTTTGATGCAATTGAAACGCCTTTTGGTAAAACTGATAAAATTGTTGGCGGCGCAGCAAGTTACATCGCCCTCGCGTCTTCCTATTTCGATAAAAATATAAGCATTGTATCTGTAGTTGGTGATGATTTTCCAACCGAATTTTTAAATACGTTAAAAGCAAAAGGCGTTAATTTAGATGGCCTTCAAATAAAACAAGGCGAAAAATCTTTCTTTTGGAGCGGCCGCTACCACAATGACATGAACTCACGCGATACATTAGATACACAACTTAATGTGCTCGAAAAATTTGATCCGGTTGTGCCTGAAAATTGCCGCGACGTTGATTTTTTAATGCTCGGAAATTTAATGCCCGTTGTACAACAAAAAGTGCTTGATCAATTAACGAAACGCCCAAAATTAATTGTGCTCGATACAATGAATTTTTGGATGGATATTGCAATGGACGAACTCCTGAAAACGTTACAGCAAATTGATGTACTTACAATAAACGATTCGGAAGCACGTCAGTTATCCGGCGAATATTCTTTAGTTAAAGCAGCACAAAAAATATTGTCAATGGGACCAAAAGTGTTGGTTATTAAAAAGGGAGAACATGGTGCCTTGTTATTTAATAAAGAGGAAGTGTTTTTTGCTCCTGCACTTCCGTTAGAAGATGTTTTTGATCCTACAGGCGCGGGTGATAGCTTTGCGGGTGGGTTTATTGGTTACCTTGCAAAAACACAGGATATTAGTTTCGAAAATATGAAACGTGCTATTATTTTTGGTTCGGCAATGGCTAGCTTTACAGTAGAAAAATTTGGGACGGAGAGTTTGTTAAACCTTACGGATAAAGACGTGCAGGATAGAGTTCAGGAATTCATCGACCTTGTACAATTCGATATTTCGCTGGTTTAAAACAACCTGAAAGAAGTTAACTAATTGGTTAACGATCACGTATTTATTTCTTGAACAAAGTTTATGGTGTCAAAATTAATTTTATCATTTGGGCTTTTTATCATCTTCGCATTCAGCGAGCCGAAAATTTGTAATGTCCGCATACTCTTCAATAATAAAAACAGCACTGCTTTAATTGATGGCTTTGCAAACGTGTATGTGCTACACGTTGATGAGATAAAAAAATTTAATACGCAAGGTAATTTTCAAAAAACATTTAGCAATAAGCGCTACGGCACTATACAATCTATTGATGTTACAAACCCATTAAAAGTATTAGTTTATTATCGCGATTTTCAACAGGTGTTGTTTCTCGATAATCAATTATCCCCAACGAGTAATATTATTTCTTTAGAAAACCTTGGGTATGAGCAAGCATCGCTTGTTTGTACATCTTTAAACAATAGTTTTTGGTTATACGATAAACAAAATAATGAATTGGTTCGTTTTGATTCAGAATTAAAATCCCTTTTAAAAACCGGAAATTTAAAACGCATCTTAAACATGGATATCAAACCGAATTTTATGCGCGAACACGGAAATTACTTGTATCTAAATTGCCCCGACGAAGGAATTTTAATGTTTGATATTTATGGCACATATTACAAAACCATTCCTGTAAAAAATCTTTCGGAGTTTAGTGTTATAAACGGTAATATTTTTTATTTCCAAAAACAAGTTTTAAAAGAGTACCAATCACAAAATTTTATTACTGTGGAAAAACCGTTTCGTGATACACTTATTAAAAATGTATATTGGCTTAACAACAGGTATTATAAGTTATTTGCCGATTCCCTGGTTTGCGAATAACAATGTTATAAAAAGCAAAAAAGAGTATATTGAGCATTTTTAGTCGAGCAGTAAACCGTTTTAATCGATTATTTTAATTAATTTTGGTAAAACTGTTGTATTATGCTGATAAAAGAAAATCATTCCATTTTAATCCCGATCGACTTTTCCAAGCAATCTTTAGTTGCTATTAAACAATCATACAACATTGCAAAATTTACAAATTCAAAAATTGTATTAATGCTTGCGTCACTCAAAAGTGAAAATGAACACAAAGACGACCTTGCTAAACTGGCTTTGCAAACGGCTACCGAAAGCGGAATGAAAGTGGAAACCTTAAATCTTAAGGGGGATATTTATGAGCTTACGGATAAAAAAGCGGAAGATTTAAAAAGTTCACTTATTGTAATTGGGCTTGACACGCAGGTAAAATTCAGAAGCTTTATGGGATCGAACACAGCAAGTAAATTTTTAAAAAATGCACCTTGTCCGGTATTAACTATCCGTTCGCTCGAAAATAAAAATACGTGCAAAAATATCGTACTACCGTTTGATTTAAGTCCTGAAAGCCGCGAAAAGGTTCCTATTGTGGTACAAATGGCAAATTATTATAAGGCTGATATTCGCATCGTATCGGTTTTTAGTCCGAATGATCATAAGTACGAAAATGAGTTGTTACCATATCTTCAGCAAATCAAAAAATTTATTAAAGATAAAGGGGTCAACTGTACAAATAAATCCATACCAAGTAATACTGTTGCCGAAGCCGTAGTTGATTATGCAAACAAAAACGATTGCGATTTAATTGTGCAGATGAATAAAAAAGATTTAAGTTTTGGAGAAATGTTTGGCGGCGCAGTTTCTCAAAAAATTGTGGATATCAGCAATATTCCGGTACTTTCTATTAACCCTATGAAACGTGAAAGTTTGAGTAGCGGAATTCATTAATTGATCCTGTAAAATGAAGTACGTTAAAAGAACGCTCATTATCGTATTATCATTAATCGCCCTGCTATTATGTGTAACATTTGTGTTGGGGTCTTTTTATAAAAAAGAACTTAGCAATCTTTTAACACAAACATTAAAATCACGTTTTGCTTTAACGTTAACGGTAGAAAACGTTGATGTTTCGGTGATCGAAAATTTTCCAAATGCTTCCATTAAATTAAAAAATGTTTTACTTAATAGCGATCTTTATTCGGTAAAAGATAAGCCACTTTTAAAAGCGTCAACTATTTCGCTCTCGCTTAATTTATTAAAACTTCTCCATAAAGATTTCGAAATTAATGCGGTATCGTTAAACAATGCACAAATAAACCTTGTGCAGGATACCGGTGGGTTTAAAAATTTTAAATTTAAAAATAGTGCGCCGCAAAGCAAAAAGCAAACAACAGGTGTAAAATTTGATGTTCGGAGGTTTACAATTACCGATACCCGTTTTCAATTTATAAACATAGAGAGGCGCCAAAAAATTGCACTTCAACTCATTGACGGAGTGATAAAAATAGAAGAGAAACAACAAACTCTTAAAATAGCTTTTAATGGTAACTTAAAAGTAGGAGGGTTACTTTTTAATTTTAAAAAAGGCGCTTTTTTACAAAATACTTTAGCTAATGTAAATTTAAGCGCTACGTGGTTTTCAAATACAAATGCACTGCATATCCATTCGCCTTCAAAGGTTACCATTGACCAGATAAATTATGATGCGAATGCTTTTATTGAATTCGGCGAAAATAAAAAGCTGGCGCTTAAAATAGAGGCGACAAGTGTAATTTACGATAGTGGTGTGAAGCTTTTAAACGATAATCTTCGTAAGGCTCTTTCTAATTTTTCGATAGCACGGCCGGTAAATGTGAAGTTATTGGTAGCTACATCGCTCGGTGTAAAGCAAGATCCTGTTGTTTTACTCAAGGTTTCTAGCGATGATAACGATGTTTTAATCGGGAATAGTAAAGTGCCTTATAACCACGTTTCATTTAAAGGAACTATTGTAAGTGTTGATAGTACGTTTGCAAAAGGTGATGAAGAAAATGCAAGGGTTATTTTTACTGTTAAAGGAAGTGTATATGAGGTGCCATTTACAGCACTTGTAAATGCAAAAAACTTTACCGACCCGCAAATTAAAATAAACGCTTCGTTATTTATTGATGGTGCCAAAGTTAAAATCAAACAAACTACCGAATTTCAGTTTAAAGGTTTTTGTATAGCCAATGTTAAGTATTCGGGCAATTCTAAAAAACTTAACAAAGAGGAATTTTTATCGCCTGACATGTTTTTGGATGCTACACTTAATTTTAAAAATTTTAGTTATAAAGAGCAAGGCAAAGCCCATAGCTTTATGGTAAATGGCCATGCCAAGCTTAACAATACAGAGCTCAACTTTAATCGTCTTTCTCTTAAAACCGATGGCGGAAACGTTGTATTAAACGGTAAGGTGAGTAATTTTGCTCAATATGCGTTAGGACTTACAAATGGATTTAAAGCAAACATCAATGTTTCTACAAACGATTATAATTTAAATCCGTACTTGGTAAAAAAACCTGTTGATAGCAATGCTGTTAAGGCCGCTCCAAAAGAACTACCCAAACAATTTACCGCGAAAAGTAATTTTGATTTTAATGTAACCTTAAACGCAAAAAAATTACAGATTAGAAATGTAATTGCAAATAATGCTCAAATTGATCTTGCCTACAATAATAATATAATTGATATTACTTCTTTAAAAGCAAACCTTTGCGGAGGAACTATTTTTGTCAAAGCTAACATCAATAAATTAAAAACAGTGCTGGCTAATCTCGAATTTAATAATATTGATGTGAATAGTCTTTTTCAACAGTTCGAAAACTTCGGGCAACAGGCCATTATAAGCAGGCAATTAAAAGGCAACATTTCTTTAAAAGCTATTTTTAATACTTCACTCGATGAGCGACTGGAAATTATTCCATCTACTATGGCAGGCGAAGTAAAACTCATTTTAAAAGATGGGCACTTAATAGAATACGAACCACTACAAAATATTTCGAACTTTATATTTCATAACCGCGATTTTAATGATGTTACTTTTTCGGAGTTGAATGAAACGTTTACCATCAATGGTTATCAGATGGATATTAAAGAATTGGAAATCGCATCGAACGTATTAAATATTTTCGTGAGCGGAACTTATAATTTTAAAGGTGCTTCAAACATTAACCTGGTAATTCCCTGGAGCAATTTAAAGCGACGTGGAAAGCATTACATTCCTAAAAGTTCGGAGTTGAGCGCTGAAAACACCAATGGACTAAAATTGAATTATTCCGGAATGCCCAAGCACATGAAGTTAAGCATAGGAAGTAAACCATAAGCTTAATATTTCGGTAACATTACATTAAGATTACGTTCACAATAGCTTCTTATGTTTGAAGTGTGAAAATGTATTTACTCGTTTTTATTTTAACTGCCGGATTTATGTTCCCTGCATTGGCCGGCCACATACCGAAAGGAACTACGCGAACAGTTATTATTTCGGGTAAAATACAAGACATTAAGAATAATGAATTGCTCACGGGTGTTAAAATAAACTGCGAAACGTGTCAAAAAACGATTTACAGTAATTTGCAGGGTAAGTTTTTTGTTTCTTTAGAAGTTTCTTCAACACAGGATATTAAGCTCGAATTTTCGCAAATTGGATATTCTACGCAAATCATTACTTTGCCTGCTGGTTCGGGCTCAAGTGGCAATTTGGAAATTAGTCTCTTATCAGAATAGCTTGAAGTAAAGTTAATGTTACCCTTTTGTTATTTTTATAACAAATAATTTAATATTTGGTATATTTGTATTGGAACTAATTTTGGTTTTAATTTAAAACTTACTGGCTATGAAAATTATTATATTATTTAGCAGTTTACTACTTAGTACGTTTGGTTATGCACAAGAGATTACATTTACCAATGGCGACTACCTCGAAAACGAAAAACTTTATTCGGGTATTTACAAGTTATATTATGAGAATGGAGCAGTTAAAGAAGCGTTAACCTTAAAAGACGGGAAGTTAAATGGCGATGTGATTAAATATTATGATAATGGCCAGAAAATGGAAACCGGTGCCTACAATAATAATTTAAAAATGGGTTTGTGGATTCGTTACAATAAATCCGGAACTACAGTTGCCCAAGCATCGTATAATAATGATAAAAAAGACGGAACTTGGGTAGTTTATAGCGATAACGGTGTGAAACTTTTTTTGATGGAATATAAAGCCGGTGAAAAATCAGGTACTTGGTATCAATGGGATGAAAACGGTGCTGTGGTTAATACTAATACATACAATGCTTTGTAAACGTTGTTATCGATTTTATTAAACCAAAATTCCAATAACCAAAATATCATCTACCTGATCCGTAGTTCCCTGCCATTCAATTAAGGATGCGTTTAATAACTTTTTTTGCTCACTAAAATGGAGTTCGGCATTTTGTAAAAGCACTTCCTTAAATTGTTTGTGCATAAATTTTTTATCTAACTGTCCACCAAACTGATCTGGAAAACCATCTGAAAAAGTGTAAATTTTATCGCCCGGCTGAAGTTTTATTACATGGGTTGTAAAAGATTTATAATCATGATAAAAGCCACATGGCTGCTTATCCGCACGGTAAATATTTAATGCAATATCGCCAGTGTTATTAATAACGTACAACGGATTGTTTGCCGATGCATAAGCCAACTCCATTTTTTGTTTGTCTAATATACAAATGGTAATGTCCATTCCATCTTTACTCTCACCAAAATTACCGTTTTGCCTAAGGGTTCCAATAATTTTATCTCGCATCAAATTCAGTATCACTCCGGGGTCAGTAACTTTTTTTGCATCAACTATTTCATCCAAAAAAGAGAGTCCCAGCATCGTCATAAAACCCCCGGGTACACCGTGGCCCGTACAATCCGCTGTAGCGTAGTAAATCAAATTATTTTTTTCCTGTATCCAATAAAAATCGCCGCTTACAATATCCTTCGGTTTAAATAAAACAAAACTATCTTTAAAATGGGTTGCAAATAATTCTTCGGTTGGTATGAGTGAGCGTTGTATGCTTCGCGCGTAATTTATACTATCGGTAATTTCTTTTTTTTGATGAACGACTTCTTCGTGCTTTTGCTCAATAATTTCTTTCGATTTTGCCAGTTCGAGCCGGCTCCTGATACCATTATACGTTAGGCGGTAACGAGTTCTTATTAAAAACACACAAAAAATTGCAACAGTTAACGTTAAAAGGCCACCGTTGGTAATGAATTGATCAACCGTTAATTTACTATTTGCTATGTAAAAAATAATGTTGCTGATAATGGTAGTGCCTAAAAGCAACCAGGATAGTCTGATTTCCCACAATACCAACATGCCAACACCAATAAATAAAACCATGTATGCAAAGGCGTGCTGTTGCAGGTGCGGAACATCCATCAAACTCCACATGTAGGCGTTTTGCACTGAGATGCCAAGTACAAGAATAAAAATACAAGTGTAGATACTTACATTTAAGGCGTTTTTAAACAATAAAAAAAAGAGGCTGATACCCGATACGCAAATCCTAAAAATTAAAAACTGGATCCAAAATGAAGGGTTACTTAAGTAATCGCCAATAAACCAAACGAGATTTAAAGCAATTCCTATCCAACAGGCTATGGCATGAAATCTTTCAGTAGTGTGGTAAAATTCTTTTTTTACAACTTGATCCGGTATACTGGTTTCCTCCATTTATACGCTAATATACAAAACATTGCAAACAACAGACTTTTATAAAAATAGTTGCGGTGTTAAATTTTTTCGTTAAACGCTTGCTTCCTTGTATTTTACCATAAACTCCATGGCTTTATTTACCATATCGGTAGAACCTAAAAACAATGGAGTACGTTGGTGTAGCTCCGTTAAATCCTGTTCCATAATGCGTTTATGTCCATCGGTTGCAAGGCCGCCAGCCTGCTCAATAATAAAAGCGAGCGGGTTACATTCGTATAATAAACGTAATTTACCTTTGGGCGATTTGGTTGTTGTAGGATAAATGTAAACGCCACCCGTTATTAAATTACGGTGGATATCGGCAACACCTGAACCAATATAACGGCTCGAGTAGGGGCGGTTTGTAGCAAGGTCTTCTTCCTGACAATATTTAATATATTTTTTTACGCCATCAGGAAAATGAAGGTAATTGCCTTCGTTTATACTGTAAGTTTTTCCATCTTTTGGCATTTGCATATTTGGATGCGATAAACAAAATTCACCAATGCTTGGATCAAGGGTGAAACCATTAACACCTTTACCGGTTGTGTACACCAACATAGCCGAGGAGCCGTAAATAATATAACCGGCAGCAATTTGTTCAGTACCGCGCTGCATAAAATCTTCGAGTGTGCCGGGGCCGTTTAAACTTGTACGGCGGTAAATAGAAAAAATAGTACCAATAGAAACGTTTACATCAATATTAGATGAGCCATCAAGCGGATCCATCGCCACAACGTAACGAGCATTTTTTGATATTTCTGATTCTATTGGAATGATGTATTCGTTTTCTTCGCTTGCTATGGCACAGCATTCGCCACCGGCTTTTAAAGCGGCAATAAACTGATCGTTGGCAAACACATCCAGTTTTTTTACACGCTCCCCCTGCACGTTAGTATCGCCGGTTTCGCCTAAAATTTCTACAAGACCTGCTTTCGATACTTCTCGGTTCACTATTTTTGCCGCTATACCAATATCGCGCAATAACCTTGATAGTTCACCTTTAGCAAAGGGGAAATCATTTTGTTTTTCAATAATAAACTGACCTAAAGTTGTTGCGTTCATTTAAATATATTAGTGTGTAATTATTTATTTATTCTACAAAAATAAAAAAGTGCTTCAATTCCCGAAGCACTTTTTATAAACTATAAATTTGAATCATTTGGAATATTCATCTTTTAAAAATTCGCGCCAGTCGCCTAAATTGCTAATAACCTGCAGTTGGCGGTAATGCTGGTGGAAAGTTTCTTCATCTTCCTGCCCGTTTAAAATTGCAAGTCTGTACGTATCAAAATTAGCAAGGGCAAATTTTTCTTCGGCAGTTAAAGGCTTGCCGCTAAATTCTTTATCACGTAAATCATTTATACTTTCAACTCCGCCAATATCCTGCTTTGTAAAAAACTTTTTTGTTATATCACTCTTAAATTCCATCAATTTCAAAGATATAAAAACCAATCATTAAATTCGCATAATAAAATCGGTGTTTCCAACAAAACAATGTTAAGATTTAGTACAACTCTCATTATCATTGCGATTGCTGTAATACAGCCATACAGGGTTTTCGCCCAACACAGCATAAGTTTCTACGAAATCGGATGGGCTATCTTTCATCCATTAACTTCGGTTAAAGTGAAACGTGCTTTGCCAACCGCGTTGAAAATTTATGCCGAAGTTGCATCAGCAAGAACATTAGATACTTTAAATAGTGGCGGAAAGCTCGATGCATTTAGGCACACCTTTGTGATGGCATACCTTGCACGTGGTATCAAAACAAAAAAACTAATTAAATTTGGCAAAGCACACGAGAATGGAAATCGTCGCCAATTTAAAAAAAATAAATTAGAAGAAGGTGAGCGCCCGGACAGTATGGCTTGTGTGATGGATTTGCAAAATAACCAAGTGGGTTGTAGCTT
>JAYTBK010000257.1:0-4107 GCA_043737035.1 Bacteroidota bacterium
TGTATTATCGGAAGGAGTGGCGCGGGTTGAAACCTCAACGAAATCGGTAGCTGCTAACATTGGAGCTGTAATATTTAGTGTGAACGGGATATAAGTGCCTGCCACACCAAAAGGATAAACTTTAACGCCGCCAACTGTGCGATGGAACCATTTTATGAAACTAGGATTAGAAGCGCTGTTAGTTTCACTGATGATAAAGCCGCTGGTTCGTGTAATTGCTCCCACGGCGCTATTTGTAACATTTAATGTATTACTATTCAGATCTAACGTTAATGAACTCAGATCGAAAATACCGCTAAATACAGATTGTCCTCCAACCGTTGTTTGATTAACTGCCAAGGTTTTTACACCGGAGCCGGCAAGCGTTAAATTATTAAACGCTGTAGCATTTGAACCGCCAATGTTTTCAGCAGCACCTGCAAGTAAAACGCCGCCGCCATCGGTGCTGAAAGCCACATTAGATGAATTGTTGATCCAATTACCGAGTAAGGTAATAGACGACGTAGCTGATGGTGTAATTAACCCTCCAGCCTGACTGGTATAATGCCCGGTAGTGCCATCAATATAAATGCGTGATGCTCCGGAAAAAACAATACGTGCACCGTTGTTTAAAAGGCCTTGGGGAAACATTCTTGCTGCAAAAAAGCAAATAACCCCTATTATATATATCTTAAATTTCATTATTTATTATAAGCTTATTTAATAATATTTGCTTCTGCTTTTGCCGTCTGTATTTTTTCCTGTACGATTGCTTTCTGGTGATTTTCAGGTTTAAATTCGGGAAATCTCAAATTATCTTTACCTTTCCAAATTCCGTAAACACTATACTGAACCGTGCCATTACTTGCTCCTCCAAGATCTTCTACCATAAAAGTTTTTGCTTCCTGATTTCTGGTGATCCTTATACTTCCCATGGTATTCTCTCCACCCTGTACAAATACTTTAAACGGTTTTGAATCCGATAAACAATCCACAAATAAAGGATCTATCGCCACAGTAGCTTTGCCATTTATCATTTGCACTTCACCTATGTCAAAAAACCAATTTTCAGGAGACTCCGGAGCAAATAAAATCTTTTCGCCATCTCGTGTTTCCATAGTTGTGGAAACCGAGCCTCCGCCTGAACCAAGAATTTTATAATGGACCCCACCAATTCTTGCTCCAATATATACAGTAGCACCTGTTGAACCTAAAGAGTTATAGTTACCAATGAAAGCAGCCCTGTCTATGGCATTTGTGGTGGTTGTTGCAAAGCCGAAAGCTCCCCATTGTGTCCCTCCAAACGAACCACCACCACCTCCGCCAATTGTAGATGTATTCAAACCATTACCAGCAGTGTTGATACCCCAACCACTAGCTACCGTATTTCCGTATCCTATTATACCTGTCGCATTACCATTTGATGCGATACCTGATCCGGCAGGCAATGAATACGCTATTGAGTTTTGGCCTGCAAATAATCCTCCGGTTCCACTTGTATTAATATTAACGCCATATGTACCAAAGCCCGAAGCATTATTAGATAATCCTCTTACACCTATACCGGTTCCGGTATTCTGACCATATACGGCCGATCCTGTTCCACTTGCGCTTCCATCAACCGCATTATTATTACCCGCGGCTAATGAGAAAAATGTAGAGGTTCCAAAAGTAGAAGTTGAATTTACGGCCACCTGTCCGGCACTTAATATTCTCATTCTTTCTGTGTTACTCGTTCTGAAAACAAGATCAATCGCATCCGTTGTCCCTAAAAAATTTGTAGCAGCTGCTGTTCCGGCATTTCCTAATAAAGACCAATCTGTTCCGCCGGTTCCACCAAATGCAACCCATTTTGCGCCATCCCAGTAGTAAAACCCCGGAGTTACGGCAGTAGCTCCCGAACTTGCGGTGGCAGTATTATAAACTAGCAAAGAATTTGCGGGCGCTGTAACAGGGCTTGCGGCATTTGCAGCCGTTAACGCCACACGAGGTATTAATAACCCTGTGCTAGATGATGCAATATCCAACATGGCGCTTGCTGCAGGAGCGGCACCAGATGCGTTAATAGCAACATTTTGTGCTTTAAGCGAAGTTTTGATCAGACTGGTCAAAACCAACATAAATACAATATTTTTCATACAAATTAATTTTACATTAAATTTACGATATTAAATTGAAAGTTGATCTTTGATGAATAAATTTAACATCATTGTAGCTTATTATCACTAGAAGTAATTTCTGATTAAAATTCGAGAAAAATATTTAAAACAATTTAGGCATGTCGCAGCGTTTCAATCCAACGGCCATCATAAGGGTTTTAAAAATTTAATACTTTGTTCCAATAAAATGCCTTCCGGTTTGGTTGAGACAAATAGAAATTACATCGCGTTTTTAAATTACGATCATCAGGTTGAAAATCGCCTCCCTGAAAAAATAAATAATCCGTTGCATTTTGATAATCAGCTGTTTATTGAAGCCGAAATAATAACCGCGTGCAAAACGTTTCAAGAGCCTAAAAATTATCCTTCAACAAACGTAAAAATTAGAGAAACCGTTTCCAAGAAAGATTATATTGAAAAAGTTAACATTCTTAAAAAACACATACAACAGGGCGATATTTATGAAATAAATTATTGCATAACTTTTGAAGCATACGAGGTTAAAATTGATCCTCTAACTGTTTATCAGAAATTAAACGCTTTGGCGTTGGCGCCGTACTCTACGCTTTTTAAAACAAACAATCAATACATCATTTCATCAAGTCCTGAACTATTTTTAACCAAAACCGCAAATACACTATTTACTAAACCAATAAAAGGAACGGCGAAACGTGGTTTTACAGAAGAAGAAGATGATTTACTGAAAAATAGTTTGCGCGAAAGCGAGAAAGAACTGAACGAAAACGTGATGATTGTAGATGTTGCGCGAAATGATCTTTCAAAAGTTGCAACTAAAGGAAGTGTAAAGGTGGAAAAATTATTTGATATTGAATCTTACAACCAAGTGCACCAAATGGTTAGTACAGTTAAATGCGATTTAAAAAAAGAAATAACATTTTCTAATATAATCAGTTCCACTTTTCCAATGGCCAGTATGACAGGTGCGCCAAAGTTAAAAGCTATGGAGCTCATTAATAAATATGAGTTGTATAACCGTGGCCCTTTTTCGGGCGCGCTCGGATATATATTGCAAAATGGTGATTTTGATTTAAACGTAATTATTAGAAGTATATTTTACGACGAGGAAAACAACTACTTAAGTTTTTCGGTTGGCAGTGCTATTACTGCCATGTGTAACGCTAAAGACGAATACGATGAGTGTATGCTTAAAGCCTATGCAATGTTAAAAGTTTTAGAAAGCTGATTTATTTCTATTCCAAAATAAAAGTTTGAGCGCTAAGTTGTTTTGTGCCACGCCAAAATGCAATGATGTAACTTCCTTTTGCAAATTCCGGTAACTCTATAACGTTTTGCTCACTTACCTTAATAAATTTTCTAACTTCTCGTCCTTGCAAATCATAAATAATGATGTAACAATTATCATCGACGTTATAATTTTTTATTGAAAGATTTATCGTTCTTCCGGCTGTTGGATTTGGGTAAAGACTGACAGCTATATTTTCTTGTTGTAATTCAGTAATGCCAATAACAGAACTTTTACCGTTAGCAAAAACGTATTCGCCAAGCTTTAACGTATCAACCGTTATCAAGCCTGTTTTGGTTGAAAATTTTATCTTCGAATATTTTTTTAGTTCGTGCCAATCGTCGGCTGCATTTTTTCTATAAAGTAAAAACAAGCTATCACCGTTAACAACAGTTAAACAAGTATCTAAATAACTTATCCCCGATGTTACTTTTGTGCCATCGTAATTTAATTTTAGATTACTTATAAAACCGGGTGATAAAACTCCGTCTATTTTCCAATAATGTTGTGAATTTAACCGGTAATTATTTGGATTTATTTTGATGGCATCGGGCTTCGCAAAATTATGTTCCACGCGCACAAATGAAGAATCTAAACCTTTATTGGTAACCGACATTGTTACCCTGCCTAAGTTAAAGTTGAATGCTGCATTTGTTTTAATGGTTTTAAATTCGGAGCTAATAGCATCACTAATTTTAGAGTCGT
>JAYTBK010000258.1:0-4103 GCA_043737035.1 Bacteroidota bacterium
TCTTTTTCAATTCTTTTATACATTCTTTACCGTTCATTAAGGGCATGTTCAAATCCACAAAAATAAAGTCAGGAATAATTTCTTCATCGTCCCTCAAAATTTTAAGGGCTTGTATGGCGCTGTTGGCTACAATACACTCAACCGGAATACGTGTTCTTTCAATTGCGAGCTGAAACATTTCGCTATCGTCGTGGTCATCATCAATCAATAAACAAATTAGCGGATCCATAAATTAAATATTGGTTAACGTAAATATAACCATTGATTAAATTTTACAATCACATTTAATATTTTTTATCTCAAAAAATCGTTTTCAGTTATATATTTAAATCACTACCTTGTTGTATGCGCTTAACTGCTATCTGGTGTTTTTTAATTGCGGGAATGTGGATTTTCAGCGGCTACAACTATTCACTCATTCGTGACGAAAAAATAAAAAAGGATAGTCTTATTTGTTTTGCGCGGGCACAACTAGGTAAAAAATATGTTTACGGTAATTTTCATCCTTCTAAAGGTTTTGATTGCTCAGGTTTTGTTTATTATGTTTTCGATCATTTTAAAGTGAAGGTTCCAAGGTCATCGTCGCAATACGAAAACTTCGGACGTAAAGTCCCCAAAGACTCCTGCCTTACCGGAGATATTATTGTATTTACCGGAACCAATTCCTCAATACGCAAACCTGGTCATGTTGGTATTATTTTTAAGGATGGCAATAAACTCCAATTTATTCATAGCTCATCGGATACCCGTACGCCCGGAGTAAAAATTTCCAACTATGATAAATTGCCCGGCTATCAAAAACGTTTTCTTAAAATAGTGCGGGTTTGTAAAGTTTATTAAACCGATAAAACTTTGTAGAGTAAAAACTCCAATTGGTAAGGGCTTTTCTTCGCATTTGCCAAACGATATTTTAGGTATGTGATAAGATGGTTGAATTTAACCGGCTTTTGAATGTAAATGTTTGTCCCAAAATTACAACTATTTTCAATCATCGCAGCCGATGGAGAAGTTGACAATTCCGGCATAAGGGCACGAAACTATTTATAATGGAAAAATTAGAGAGGGAACAGGGTTAAAAGGTGAGCGTTCATAAGGTCTTTGGCTCTTTATTGTCCATACGCTTGTGAAATTATTGAATGGTAAAATTTGGTTTGATAGTACTAAAAATAAGGGCTCCGTTTTTCATTTACAGTTACCAAAAGAATGAGATAATACTATTTGCCTTTATTAGCTTTTCGATTTTTTTCGCGTAGCTTTTTATATTCTTTACGTGGATGACTGTTGTTTAAGTCGTTAATTTCATTATACGCTTCCTGCAACTCTTCTGGAACTGCACCTTTATATTCAATTTTATAAAAAGAAAATCCATTGTATGGGATTCTGTTTTGAGGCGCTTTAAAATGCACAAGCTGTTGAACACCCTCTTCTTTAAAGTATGATAAAAATAAGTTCTTACGGGCTTTTTCCAATGCCGAGTATTTTGCATTTATTTTATCCCCACCAATCAAATGTTTACATTTATCCTGTATGGTATAAAAACTATTTTTACCTACCTTCTTATCAATGTACCTTACAAATAATGAATCTTTTATTGAAATTTTTTCAATGTCCAATGTATCGTTTCGGTTAAGATCCTTACTATTTTTTTCCTTTAAAGCGCAGTAATATAATTTTTTCGACTCGAAAAATGATATGTATTCTTTTTCCTTTTCAACATATATATCCGGCACAACATAAATACTTGCACTGGGGTTATCTTTTAAAAAATCAGCCATTTTTTGAACAAATCTTTCCTGCCCCGATTGCATTTCGTCGTAGCGTAATTCCCATTTAACGCGTTGCGATTTTTCTATTTCACTCTCCACACTTTTTACTTCACTCCGGTATGGCGTGGTGGCCGGCTTTACGAAAATATTTGTAAGCGCATCAAAAATTACATCCTTTAATTTAAATTTCGGATCTTTTAAATCTCCAACAATTGGTACTTCATAATCAATCACATTTCCACGTTCTCGTGCAAAAAACATAATAAGTTTAAGTGGAATCCATTTCGCCCCGTTTCGTTTTTGTTTATCATGCACTTTTGGGTCAATCATTATAAAATGATTTCTACTTTGTATATAACCATTGTTCACGTCCCATCGCCCTTTAAGCTCTACAGTTCCTCTTTCGAAAGGAAACGATGTAAACGTTATCAAATATGGATTAAACATTGCTACAGGTAATTTTTGCAAATTATAATTAAAAGTAAAATCCGAACTATCCAATGGGTTTACGCTAAGGTTCACATTTATATTTCCGTACGGTTTGAGGCCCGTTTTTAAACTTACATTAACCCATTTGCTGCTACGCTCGATACTGTCGGCCACAACGGTTAGCGGATTAGCAGCCACTGCAAACTTTTCGTTTATCGCATAATCGTTATAATGTATATCGCCGTTGTAAAGAGCAAGGCGCTGAACTTTGTAGTTACTCTTAAAAAAGTTTTTTGCAAGTAGTTTGACGTAATCGGCCAAAAGAAAGAGAATGTTGGTTTCGGCATTTTGTTGTTTTGCTTGTCCAACTTTTTTGCCGCCTTTTCCAAACATGTTTTGCACGTTATCTAAATGATCATATCGCTCATATTTTACATAAGGCTGTAGCAGTGAAATAGAATCGAACATGTATTTTTTTCCTAACGGACTCAATTGTTTAATGCTAATCGTAAATTTTTTAAACGCTACAAAATCTTCTTTTGAATTTTTACCAAAATGGAGTTCATTTATCGCCACCATGCCTTTTGCATTTATATTTTGGGAGTTCTTTAAATTGCCAGTAGCTTTTAAATCCGCATCCAAATTAGCGCGTAAACTTCCATAATTGGCAATGTCTTTTAAGTATTGTTCAAGTATCGAAAGATCAAATTTGTTAATTAAAACTGCCATTCGATAATCCAACGATTTTTGTTTAAGCGTAAAATTTCCTTCAATCGTCCCACTGCCAATTCCCGATTCTAAAGCAAATTTTACAGGTATGGTATCAACGTTCCATTTAATGCCTTCCGACTCAACATTTACATGTTTTACAAAATAATAAACCGGTATTGAACGCTCGGCATAAATAAAAGTTCCATCCTTTATACTAATGTTTAAAATATTAAAGTGTGCGGGATCTTTGTGTTTCTTTGGTTTTAATGTATCACGGGCAAATTTTTTAATCAGGTCAGAAAAATTAAACAGTTTTTTATTTTGAATTATTATCGCGCGTGGTTTGGTAAGGGTGAGTTCGGTAATTTCATAATTTTTTGAAAGTAGTTTATTCATCGTGAGATTAACGGTTATGCCCTCACACGAAAAAAATACTGAATCACTGTTAACTTCACGTATTTTTAAATTTCTTAAATGTACAAAACCAGTAAATGGATTTATGTACGGTAAATCCATTGTTATTTGCCTTCCGGCATAATTAAAGTCGTATTTTTCCACGCTGTATTTTGCGATAGGCGAAATAAATGTGATTACCAACGCAACAATGATAATGATGGTTGCAATGACCCAAAAAAGTGTTTTATGTAATTTGGTTTTTAAAAATTTCATAACGCGAATTTTAAATTATTGATTGAACGGTGAGTTGCCGTCATCTATATCACAGTATTATGCCAAAACGGAAGTATGTTTGCGTCTCGCTTTACTTTAATAATCATGTTGAAGGATAAGTTAATTTCTGCCTCGAAATTAAGGGTTAAAATCCTTGTGGGCAAAATAATCTACACTTAATTCTTATTTGACACCCGTAATTTTAAGCTCTACTCTTCGGTTCAATTGTCGGCCTTGCGGATCATCCGTGCCGTCCGGTTTTTGGTTTGCAGCGTCCGGATTGCTTTCGCCGTAACCTTTAGCCGTCATGCGCGCGGTGCTAATTCCTTTCGCTATTAAGTAATCCACTACAACCTGCGCGCGATCTTGCGAAAGTTTTAGGTTGTATGCAGCATCGCCTTTTGAATCAGTATACCCTGAAATTTCAACCGTTACATTTGGATGTTTATTCATAAAACGAACCAGATTACGCAGCTCAACGTTTGAAGTAGCGCGAAGTGTTGATTTATCAAAATCAAAGAAAATATT
>JAYTBK010000259.1:0-4091 GCA_043737035.1 Bacteroidota bacterium
GTTGTGCGCATATCCGGCCTTCGCTCGTAAACATCAACCTTGTATCCTCGCTTAGCAAGATAAATAGATACCAATGAACCTACAAGGCCGGCACCAACAACTATTACACTTTTTTGTTCATTCATTTTCATTTATTTTCCAACACAGCTAATTTATTGTTTTCTTTTAAAACTGACTCGTAATTTTTTTATACTTTTCAATGCTTGATCATTCAATAATAACACCGCACCCGAAAATTTATTTTGGGTTTGCCGGCAGGCTTTTCGTTTCAATCCTTTGAGTCACTTCGATCCTTCACGGAAACTTAATTTAAAAACACGAATTACGGCAATGCTGTGTGAGAGGGATGCAAGCGAAAATCTTTTTGCCTGTCTCCTACAAAAAATTGAAGTGACAGCCTGGTTTCTGCTGCCTCTTTACAGAAACGCGCCGAAAAAATAATCAATGCTAGTTTCTACTTCCATTTGCAACTATTTTTTAAGCGGTAACAGTTGCAACCGGTAATCGTTCCTTAGAGTGAATACATATTAAATTTAAACATTTAAAAATGTAACTTTGTTTGTGCATAAACAATTTAAAACACACATACATAAAAACAGCTTATTTACCCAAACTGATAAGCTATTAGTTGCTTTTAGCGGAGGGATCGATTCGGTAGTGTTGGCGCACCTTTTATTAAAAGTTGGATATAATTTTGAACTGGCGCATTGCAATTTCAAATTACGTGGACAAGACGCAGACGACGATACAGAATTTTGTAAGACATTTTCAGAAAAAATAAATTGTTCATTACACTTAAATTATTTTGATACATCCGAGTTTGCAGTAACAGAAAAGTTATCTATTCAGATGGCGGCACGCAAACTTAGATACGATTGGTTTAGAGTGTTAGTTCAACGGCACAATTTTAAATATATTTTAACGGCACACCATGCTTCTGATAACGTTGAAACACTTTTAATTAATTTAGTGCGTGGCACGGGGATAAAAGGTTTAAAAGGCATTAATGAAAAATATAAACAAATTGTAAGGCCACTTTTGTATGCCACTAAAACAGAGATTAATCATTACGCGATTGAAAATGATCTACAATACCGAACAGACGGAAGCAATGCGGAAATAAAATATAAAAGAAATTACATCCGGCATGAAATTGTTCCTGCACTAAAAAAAATGAATCCTTCTTTTGAGGAAACATTGATTAATTCAATTGTCGTCTTCAAACAGTCATCAGAAATTATCGAAGAATTTGCAGCCAAAAAATTTACAGAAATTTGTAAAGTAGAAAAAAATCTTTTGTTCATACACATTAATAACCTGTTGAAAGAAAAACAAAAAGAAACACTGCTTTATGAGTGGCTCTCGCCGAAGAATTTCAAAACAACACACCTTCAACAACTAGCAGAGGTTCTAAAAACAAATAAAATTACCGGTAAACAGTTTGCTTCATCAACACATGTGTTGGTAATTGACAGAGATTATATTATCGTGAAAAAAAATGAACAACAACAACAACAAGCCTTAATCGAATTTATTATAAATGATATAAATGACACATCAGATTTACCGATAAAATTAAATTTTTTGGAAACCACATCAAAGAATTTTTCTAAAGAAAAAAATGAGATTAGTATTCCTTACACCAATACTACTTTTCCACTAACGTTACGCAAATGGAAGACGGGCGATAAATTTAAACCCTTTGGCGTAAAGGGTTTTAAAAAGTTAAGCGATTTTTTTAAAGATCAAAAACTATCGTTATTTGAAAAACAAGAAGTTTGGATTTTGGCGAACGATGAACATATTATTTGGGTTTTGGGGTATAGAATGGATGAAAGGTGCCGCATAAATGAACTTACAGCAAGTGCTTTAAACATAACGTTTACAACACTACTTTGATTTACCGGTTTGCGACTTGAGAAACCGATAATCCGTTAACGATTTTAAAAACTCTTCGATGTCGCTTTTTTCTTGTACAGTTAAGTGCAAAGGTTTATTTAACGACGCATCCCTGTTAACCGAATTGGAAATAAATTTATCTGGTTCATTATAATATTCAATAACTTCCTTCAAACTTTTAAACAAGCCATTATGCATGTAAGGTTTTGTAATGGCCACGTTCCTTAATCCCGGCACTTTAAAACTGCCAATGTCCGCTGCTTTGCGACTAATTAAAAACCTGCCACTATCGTTAAGATTTCTCCCGTTAAACAACCCTATGTTTTTAAATTCATCACCAGTAAAATCCGGACCAAAATGACAGTCAAAACATTTCCCTTTTACATTAAAAATTTCGCGCCCACGTTTTGCCGCAGCCGTCAAATGGCTTGTATCTTTCTCGTTCATGTAATTATCAAAATCTGTATCGCCCGTTTCGAGGGTTCGTTCATAGGCTGCTAAAGCCGTAACTAAGTTTTCTCGTGTTGCTTCTCTTCCAAATAATTTTACAAAAAATAATCCATAACGTTTATCCCTATTAAGTTTTTTCACAACCACCGAAAGCGGAACATCCATTTCCTTCGGATTTTCCATCGGCCCACCGGCCTGCTCTTCTAATGTTTCGCTTCTACCGTCGTGAAAATAAAACCGGCGCGAAGACAAGTTCATAGCACTTGGGGTGTTCCGTTCACCTTTCATGCTATCAACGCCAAAACTAAAAGCAATAGTATCTGCAAAAGCAAATTCAGGCTTGTGGCAGTTTGCACAGCTCACTTTATTATTACGCGATAAAATAGGATCGTTAAATAATCGTTCACCAAGCTCTGCAACAGTCGTAGGTTCGTTTACTAATTCTTCCTCGGTTAAATTTTTACAACTCACGCAGAAAAAAATGCCCGTCAATAATACTATTTGAGAAACTATTTTCAATTCATGCAAATATAGCTCAAAAGGTGGAGGTTGAATACCAACATTAAACCCGAAAATAAGCCTTTTATGTATAATAAATTCACACATCATTTAAAATCATATTTTTGCATGAGTATGGAAACAGAAAATGCAACTGAGTTAAACAAAGGGAATCCGTTTCCGTTTAATAATCTGTTTTTAATAAAAGGGTTTGTTACCGGTAAAAATACCCTTTGGCTATATGTACTTGGTGTATTTTCGGCGCTACTCGGATATTTTGTGTTTCAATTTATTATGATGGTGCCACTTTTAAATGCGGCGGCAAAAATGGGAATTACCATGCCTGTAATTTTAAAAAATCCGAATATTTTATTTAATCCGGTTGCTATAGGCATAAATAAATCGGTGTTACTTGCTTTAATGATGGGAATGTTTGTGTTTTCACTATTGTTTTTTTGTGTCGCCATTAAAAATTTTCAGCACAAAACAATTGCTTCCGTTATAACCGGTTTTGAAAAGATACGTTGGAAACGATATTTGTTCTCGTTTACCGTATGGGGAATTTTGATGATTGTTTATACAGTTATCGCATACCTTGTTTCGCCGAGCGATTTAGAAGTGCGTTTTAAATTCTCCAATTTCGTAACACTGTTTATTGTATTGATAATATTTATACCCATCCAAACAGCTACTGAAGAAATATTGTTTAGAGGTTATTTAATGCAGGGATTTGGACAGGCTTTTAAAAACGGTATCGCACCGCTTATTATTACGTCCGTATTATTTGGGCTCATGCATGGATCAAATCCTGAAGCAAAAGCACATGGCCTTTTAATAATGATGCCATATTATATTTTATTTGGCGTTTTTTTAGGAATACTTACTTTGTTGGATGAGGGCGCCGAACTTGCTATGGGTATTCACTGCGCTAACAATTTATTTTCCGGATTGCTAATAACTTCAAAAAATTCTGTATTGCAAACCGATGCAATTTTTTACTCTACTACCGAAAACCCCGAAGCAGAGCTGATATCGTGGTTTGTAATGGCAGCACTTTGCTTTTTTATCCTCTACAAAAAGTATAAATTAAAAAAATTTAAACTTCTCCTTAAATAAATCTTCCTAAATAACTTGAAAATTTTCATATACCATCAATTTATAAACTAGTTATTTAAAGCAGAAAACTTCCCTAAAAAAACGCGATATGAAACCTTTTTTGATCATTTTACTTACTATTGTAGCCG
>JAYTBK010000260.1:0-4086 GCA_043737035.1 Bacteroidota bacterium
CGTCGAATCATTTTTCAAAACGTTTTCGTTTTGAATTGTTGTTAAATCATCTAGCATTGAACTTAAATGCCAGTTTAGAGAATTTTTATCCTTAATTGGGTGAAAGACACCAATATCAAACATGGGGTTATTATCCAATAGTGAGGATTTCCAAACATATCTTATTGTAAATCTATTGTCAAAATTTTCTATAAGCACAGAATCATTGTTTCCCTGGTTAACTTCACTATGCTTTAAATGGGTAACTTTCATAACCCATTGTGTATGGTTAGTAGTATCATACACATCGTAGGTTCCTAAATAATCTGTCCAAAAACAGTGAGGCAATGGTGGTAAAGGCGCGGGATATACTTTTGTTTTGTGACAGGATACAAACCAAAAACTCACTCCCAAAAGAATAACTGGCCATTTCATAATTCAGGATTTAGCGCACAATAACAAGTGTTGTATTAAAGGTAATTAATTTATAGCTTCCTTTTACAAAATAGGTTCCCGGTGGCAGGCCCTTCACATCCAACTCCTGTGCTGATTTGGTTTAATAAAAAGGGTTTATCTGTATTCATTAAATATAGTTGCATGTGTCAACATAATTCCTTTGACAAAAAAATTTCTACAACCAGTCGCCCATTTCGGTTTTTGCATGCTTCTTTTTTCCGCGACAGTCGCGGTGCGTTTTGCATGAGCATACAGAGCATACGAGTAGTAAAACGATAATCTTTAAAACACTATTTTTACGAGACAACATAGTGCCAAGATACTAAATTTTGTTGGAGAGATCCTGAAACAAGTTCAGGATGACCATCCGGGTTTCATCATGTAGTTGTCATGCTGAATTTATTTCAGCATCTTTTTATATGAAATGCTAGTCGTACTAAAGTGATGTTGAAACAAGTTCAGGATAACTTTTTCCTTAGTGCGATTTATAAATATAAAGCTTAATATCTTTTTGACTGTAACCACTTATTTGGCTCGGCTCTTTCATGTTATTACCACGTGCACTAATGTAATACCTTCTTGACCGGACAGGTTTCCCCTCGATCTTAAAATAGCCTTCAGAATCTGTGACTGCGCTTCCAAAACTAAATGTTGTGCAAAAATTGCGACCATCACGTGGTACACAGGCGTCAATGTGCACCGCTTCACCACTTGCCGGATTTCCTCTTATACTATCATAAATATAACCTTCAAAAATTTCTTTACCAATCCGTTTTTGTTTGGAGCAAAAACTAAGCGACAATAAACTTACAAATAGAATAATCTTTAGACACATGTTATAATTTTAAGCTTCCACCAAAGTTCCTACTTTTTCGCCCATTAATAATCTCTGTAGGTTTCCTTGTTTATTCATATCAAAAACAATAATCGGCAAATTATTTTCTTTACACAATGTAAACGCAGTCAAATCCATTATTTCTAGACCTTTTGCATAGGCCTCATCAAACGAAATTTTATCATATTTAGTAGCCGTTGCATCTTTTTCCGGATCGGCTGTATAAATTCCATCCACGCGAGTGCCTTTTAAAATAACGTCCGCTTCAATTTCAATGGCGCGCAATGCGGCTGCCGAATCGGTTGTAAAATAGGGGTTTCCGGAACCCGCACCAAATATAACCACACGTCCTTTTTCTAAATGTCGAACCGCTTTTCGCCGAATAAACGGCTCGCATATTTGTTCCATTTTAATGGCGCTTTGCAAACGCGTTTGTACTTTAAGGTTTTCTAATGCCGATTGTATGGCCATTGAATTAATTACCGTTGCAAGCATACCCATATAATCGCCATGCACACGATCCATGCCGCCCTGCTCGGCTTGTATTCCCCTAAAAATATTTCCACCGCCAATAACCAACGCCACCTGACAACCGGCATCTGCGGCTTGCTTAATTTCTTTTGCATATTCCATAAGGCGCTCCTGGTCTATTCCAAAACCTTTGTTGCCCATGAGAGCTTCGCCTGATAATTTTAAAAGTATGCGTTTGTATTTCATAATTAGTTTGTTTAACTACAAAGCGCGCAGGGCATACACAGAGAGCGCAAAGTTTTTTTGGTTAGTTCTGAAGCAATTAAAATCGTTTATCATTTGAGATTGCTTCATTTCACTCGCAATGACGGATAAGAACAAAAAAAAACCCGATTAAAAAACCGGGTTTTTAAAAATTAAGAAAGTGAGTAGCGTTTAAATGCAGTAGCTGTAAGGCCTTTATCAATACTTTGTAAGTACTGTAATACATTCATTTTATTATCTTTAATATACTCCTGGTTTAATAAAGTAGATTCCTTATAGAACTTAGCAATTTTTCCCTGGGCAATTTTCTCAACCATATCTTCAGGTTTACCTTCCGCACGAATTACTTCGCGGGCAATTTCTAATTCTCTTTCCAACATTTCAGGAGTTACACCTTCTTTGTCTAAGGCTACAGGAGCCATTGCAGCGGCCTGCATTGCAACATTACGTCCAACTTCATCATCAACTTCTTTATTAAAGCCAACAATTACCGAAACACGGTTTCCCGGATGAATGTATGCCGAAACTTTGTTGGCAGTAATTACTTCAAAGTACCCAATCTCAATTTTCTCACCAATCTTACCAACTTGTTCCATAAATTTATCGCCAACGGTAATATCTCCATTGTACGGCAAGGTTAAAACTTCTTCTTTCGTTTTAGCGTTTTTCTCTAAAGCAATATTTGCAATAGAATCCGCAAAAGCAATAAAATCAGCATTAATGGCAACGAAATCAGTTTCGCAATTGATCCAGATTAAAATACCACGTTTTTTATCAGCTGTGGTTTTTGCTAAAACAACTCCTTCTTTCGATTCTCTATCGCCACGGTTTGCGGCAACTTTAGCGCCTTTTTTACGAAGGTAATCTACGGCCTGCTCAAAATCACCGTTATTTTCTTCTAATGCTTTTTTACAATCCATCATACCGGCTCCGGTTTGCTGGCGTAATTTGTTTACTTCCTGTGCTGTAACTGCCATTGTATTATTTTTTATTTATTATTAATTAATCGTTTAAAAAAAACGGCCTTCCAAAAATGGAACAGCCGTTTAAAATTCAAGAAGATTTAAAATATATTTTTTAAACTTCTAAGTGAAAAATTTTATTTTTTCGCAACTGTTCTTTTACGGGCCGCAGGTTTGCGTGAGCCTTCTTCTTCAACTTTCGCACCTTTAACTACAACGCCTTCTGCTAATTCTTCCGCTTCTTCTTTAGAGTTGTTACCTTCTTTTTCATCGGTTACCGCTTCCTTATCCATTTTGCGTTCTCCAAGTCCTTCGTTAATTGCTTTGCACATTAATTCAACAATATAAGCTACCGATGATGAGGCATCATCATTAGCCGGAATTGCATAATCCACAAAATTAGGATTTGAATTTGTGTCAACAATTGCAAAAGTTGGAATATTTAAACGTTTTGCTTCTGCTACCGCAATGTGTTCTTTAGTAATATCTACAATAAATAAAGCAGACGGTAAACGGGTTAAATCGGCAACCGAACCTAAGTTAGTTTCTAATTTAGCACGTTCACGGGAAATTTGTAATTTTTCTTTTTTAGAAATGTTATCAAACGTTCCATCAGTTGCCATTTTATCAATTTGCGACATTTTACGAACCGCTTTACGGATAGTTGCAAAGTTTGTTAGCATTCCACCAGGCCAACGCTCTGTAACGTACGGCATATTTACTGCTTTTACTTTTTCTGCAACAATATCTTTAGCTTGCTTTTTAGTAGCTACAAATAATATTTTTTTACCCGAACGTGCAATTTGTTTTAACGCTGCTGCTGCTTCATCAATTTTAGCAACTGTTTTGTTAAGGTCAATAATATGAATACCATTTTTTTCGGCATAGATATAAGGAGCCATTGCAGGATTCCATTTTCTTTTTAAGTGACCAAAATGAGCACCTGATTCTAATAATTCGTTGAATGTATTTGACATGTTTGTATAATCTAAAATAAATATTAACGCTTGCTGAATTGGAAACGGGCACGTGCTTTTTTCTGACCGAATTTCTTACGTTCAACCATACGTGGATCACGGGTAACTAAACCTTCTGCACGTAATTCTTTTTTCAATTCCG
>JAYTBK010000261.1:0-4082 GCA_043737035.1 Bacteroidota bacterium
TGCCATGATATCGAAATCGCAACCTTTTAAAAATTCCATTAGGCTCAATCCCATATCAGTGGGAGCTTCAAGCATGGTAGTAGTTTCGTCGGGGTTTAATACATTTACTCTAATGTCTATCATATTTACAAAAATAAAAAATTAAAATATAACTTTTGCATTTTTAGGAAATCAGACAATGTGTTATTTGGGCGCCTTCCTCAATAGAGGCAGAGGAACCGGGCTGTCACTGCAACCTTTGCCGGTTGGTGTTTATCTCGCAGAAAAAATCAATAAATAAATCCGGCAAAGGATTTTCGTTTGCATCCCTCGCGCGCTAAAACAGAAGAATTGTGTGTTCGGCTTTAAACAAATGCACAGTGTAGCGAATTAATGTTATTAGCAAGAGTTAAGCATGAGCGATTGCAGAGTAAATCCTTTTTTAACATGAGGTACGAATGGTAAAAAAGATCGAAACGTAAAGCGCGACGGCGTGTATTTTTCGTCCGCATGCCACAAACTAAAAAATTATTTTTAAAAATTAAAATTCATTAACGCCATTAACCGTTGTATACTTCATTGTATACTTAACGCCTGGGTTCATGTATTTATAAGCACTGTGGCTCATGAGAGCCGCTTCGTGGAAACCACATAAAATAAGTTTCAATTTGTTTTTGTAAGTATTGATATCGCCAATGGCATACACTCCGGCTATGTTTGTCGAATAGTCATCCGTATTCACTTCAATGGCATTTTTGTCAATGTTTAAATTCCATTTTTCTATCGGTCCGAGCTTTGGACTTAAACCAAATAACGGTATTAAATGATCGGTTGCAATGGATGATTTTTCCTGTGTTTTAGAATTGATCATCGCAACAGATTCCAGTTTTTCGTTTCCATCAACACTTAACAAATTGGTATTAAGCACTAATTTAATTTTTCCTTGTTCGACAAGTTTCAGCACTTTATTCACGCTGTCAGGCGCGCCCCTAAACGATTCGCTTCTATGCACCAAAGTTAGTTCGGAACATACATCACTTAAAAAAATTGCCCAGTCTAAAGCACTATCGCCACCACCCGCAATTACCATGCGTTGATCACGGTATTTTTCCGGATCAAGTATCATGTAATTAACGCCTTTACCGTTCTCAAATTTTTGTAAACCCTCCATCTCAGGTTTTCTGGGTTCAAAGCAACCAAGTCCGCCGGCTATTACAACAACCTTTGCATGAACTTCGGTTCCCATATTGGTAATTAAAACAAAGTCACCTTCGCCACGTTTTTCTAACGATTCAATGCGTTCGCCAAAAGTATATCCCGGGTGAAAAGGCTCAGCTTGTTTCAATAAATTATCTACCAGTTCCTGTGCGAGTAGCGTAGGAAAACCGGGAATATCGTAAATCGGTTTTTTTGGATAAATTTCGGATAACTGTCCGCCTGCCTGCGGTAAATAATCAATCAAATGGCAACGCATTTTTAAAAGGCCTGCTTCAAATATTGCAAATAAACCTACCGGTCCTGCGCCAATAATGGCTAAATCAGTTTGTATCATCAATCGAAAAATTTTGCCGCAAATTTACAAAATACCATCAACATTATCTTATTTTGTTATAACCATTGGTACCGGCATTTTATTAGAATTCTGCATTTAGATAATGGTGATTAATTGTGCCTTTGCATAAGAGCGTAGTTCTTCAAAAAAAACAAAAAATTCGTTTTCAAGTTCATCGTAATTCTTCATTAATACGGGTATAGCTTTCGACAACTCATATCTGTTTTTAATACGCTGAGTTAAATGTATGAATACGGTTTCAATGCCTGTAATTGAAGAATAACTAAATAAAATATTTCGTTGGCTCATGTACCCGAGAAAGCGTTTGGCTGGTTCGGGAAGATATTTTTCGTTTTCTTTTAGCAACTCGTAAATCCCAAACGCATATTGCTGTAGGGAAACATCAACATACCGATTAAAATTTTTTGCCAAAAAATGGTCATAAATAATATCTGTTATAACGCCGCTGTACCTCGGAAACACGATTGTAAACTTGTGTTTGCTCAACAGATAGGTTGGGTGCACATCGGTAAACGAATCTATTTTTCGATGTAGAATCACACCATCGATAATTCCCTTTGTTAAACCTTCAAATTTATTTCCGCGCAATGAGTCTGCTATAAAATTGCCAATGATGAGTTCGGTTTGATTAAATGATAAAACGCTATGTGCTAGATAATTCAATGATTATAAATGGTTACGAATCATACGAATATACAAATCATAGCTCTGGATATAGCACTCGCACATTTATGTATTCGTAACAAATTCGCATTTATCCTCTGTATATTCGTAACCTAATTTGATACTTAACAATGAATACTTTTTTTGGAATCATACAAAATGATGTTGCTATTTTAAATGAAGATGAATCGCTGCATTGTATAAAAGTGCTTCGGCATAAAGTAGGAGATACGATTGAGATTATTGACGGCAAAGGATTACGCGCAGTTGGCATTATTGAAGCAGCTCATGCTAAGCAATGTGCGGTGTCACTAACAAAACAGGAAAAAGTTAATAAACACCAAAATTATTATTTGCACATTGCCATTGCGCCAACAAAAAATATTGAGCGCCTGGAATGGTTTGTAGAAAAAGCTGTTGAAATTGGGGTAGACGAAATTAGTTTTTTTAAATGTAAAAATAGTGAACGAACCGTTGTTAAAGATGAGCGAACCCGCAAGGTTGCCGAAAGCGCTGTTAAGCAGAGTCGACAGGCGTACATTCCTAAACTTAACCCATTAACAGATTTCAAAGCATTTATAAAAAACCCCGGCGCCGACATTAATTTAATTGCGCACTGTGAACAAGAAAATAACGCTGGCATCCAAAGTTTTTTAACGCCCAACAAAACATATTGTGTTTTAATTGGGCCTGAAGGTGATTTTACCAAAGATGAAATTGATTACGCTTTAAACGCAGGATGTAAATCAGTAAGTTTAGGTAAAAACCGATTGCGTACCGAAACCGCCGGCGTATATACAGCCGCAGCATTTACAATATTAAACGGTAATTAACGTTATTTATTGGCGACGATACGTAAATACATTTTTAAATATTTATTTTTCTTAACTCATACAAAATTTACTAAACAATATTTATGGAAAACACGATTATACTTTGGGCGGATGATGAAATCGAATTATTAAAACCGCATATTTTGTTTCTTAATCAAAAAGGTTACGAAATAATTACCGCCTTGAGTGGCGATGAGGCTATTGATATTGTGAAAGAAAATAACAGCATTGCCGCCGTTTTGCTCGACGAAAATATGCCCGGTATTTCAGGTCTCGAAGCGTTAACAAAAATCAAGCAATTTAAATCGGATCTGCCTGTTATTATGATCACTAAAAGTGAGGAAGAATATATTATGGAAGACGCTATTGGCAGCAAGATAGCCGATTACCTCATTAAACCTGTAAACCCAAATCAAATTTTACTTTCGCTTAAAAAGGCGCTTGATAATAAACGATTGGTATCAGAAAAAACAAATACAGAGTACCGAAAAGAATTTGGCCAAATTGGCATGACGCTAAGCGATAATTTAAACTGGACTGAGTGGCAGGAAGTTTTTAAAAAAATTGTGTATTGGGAACTTGAGATTGATAAAAATCAGGATAAAGGGATGCTTGAAGTTTTGAGGATGCAAAAATGCGACGCTAATTTGCAGTTTTTTAAATTTATAGAAAAAAAATATATTAATTGGCTTAACGGTAGTGATAAAAACGCGCCGACGATGAGCCATACTTTATTAAAAAATAAGTTCTTTCCAAATTTCGATAATAATGCATGTACATTTTTGTTGTTGATCGATAATTTACGTTACGACCAATGGAAAATGATACAACCAATTATTCAAAATTATTTTAAAGTCGATAACGAAGAATTATTTTTTAGCATTCTTCCTTCTGCAACGCAATACGCACGTAATGCTCTGTTTTCGGGGCTTTTGCCAAGTGAAATGGAAAAACGTCATCCTGATTGGTGGAAAAACGATGAAGATGAAGGCGGAAAAAATATGCATGAAGAAGATTTTTTAAACGCACAGATA
>JAYTBK010000262.1:0-4067 GCA_043737035.1 Bacteroidota bacterium
ATCATGAGCGCCGTAAAACGAAGTGGCGACAATTTAGAAACCATCGATAAACCCATCGGGCTTAAACATAATTCACCAATGGTAATTACACCATAGCCTCCAAAAAGCCACCAAGCACTTGCTTTATCCAAACCATTGTGTGTGTAATATACGGCGCCAACCATCACCAGTGTACTCATTGCACTAATCAGTAATCCATAAGCAATTTTTGTGGCGGTAGTTGGTTCTTTTTTTCGTTTCCGTAAAAAGCCAAAAAATAAAACAATGATAGGAGTCAAAAAAATGACGAAAAACGGATTGATGGATTGAAACAATTCTGTTGGAACTAAATTTAATTTTTCACCCTGAGGGGGAACTTTTTCGGGAGCCAGATTTTTAAAATACGAAGGATACGCAAGTGTTTTTATAGCTGTACCATTAATATTCTTCATCCTGCGAAATTGATTATCCAGCATAAATACCGAATCGTTCTTCGCTACAACCGAAGTATCGCACTGACTAAAATATTTTGCCGGTTTCACAAGCATGGCGGGCATTTCCCGATCTGTGTATGAATTTGCATAGGTTGTAAGCGCCGTACCATTTAATTTAAATATGGCCCAAAAAATTATAACAATTCCAAATATGGTAAACATTGTTCCCATTGGTTTTTTCTCTTCGGCTGTACAACTTTTATAAATAGTATAATAAAAATAAACCACCGGCATGCACGCACATAAAAAAGCATCTGTGCTATCGCTTCCAAAAATAGTATCTGGTATAAACCAACCCAGCACACCAAACGCCATAGCAATACCGAGTACGGCCAAAAAGCGCATAATAATGGGTTTATCTTCGCTCGTTGGTTCTTTTCTTACATCAACATGTTTATAATGTTTCATACCAACCCAAAAAGTTATTACGCCAATAAACATACCCACGCCCGCCGCAATAAATGCCCAGCTCCAACCGTATTTAATACGCATAAAAGCCGCAATGAAATTGCAAAGAAACGCGCCGATGTTGATGCTCATATAAAATAAATTATAACCAGTATCTTTATTGGCTTTGTAGCGGGGGTCGTTATATAAATTTCCTAAAAGTGTTGAAATATTTGGTTTAAAAAAACCGTTACCAATTATCATAATACACAATGAAGTATAAAACGCCCATTCGGCATGTATGGAAAGTAAACAATAACCAACGCCCATTAAAATGCCACCCAAGGTTACTGCAAAACGATACCCTAATTTCATATCAGCCAATAAGCCGCCCACAAAGGGTGTAAGGTAAACACAGGCTATAAAGGTCCCGAACACATCTGCCGCTTTTCCGTTTTCCCAACCTAAACCTCCGGTGGAAGTATCCGTCATGTAAAGAAAAAATATTCCGATCATCAGGTAATAACCAAACCGTTCCCAAAACTCGGTAAATGCTAAAAAAAATAATCCTTTCGGATGTATTGATAAATTTGATTCCGCCATAAAAAAATAAAAAAAATTGAAACTGTACTAATATACAGAAACGAATTACTTTGTAATAAATTTATTTTGTAAAATAATTTTATCTGTTTGCTTATTGTAAACCTGAATGTTTATGTTTTTAGAAGCCGTGCAAGCGCCTTCCAAAAGAGTAACGAAAGAGCTATCGGGTTGCGATAAGGAATACTTCATACCACGGATCGGAATAAGCTGAAACAGACTGTCATTTTTTGTGCTAATCAATTGCGCATTTTCTACGTAAATTATTAAACTATGTTTTAAACTGTCGGGCAGTTTAACATAAAAAAGATCAGTCTTAAATTTAATAACGGTGTCGTTTTTTATACCCGCCTGATGAAAATAAAATGAATTGTCGTGCTTTTTTATTTTGATTTTTTGTTGGGCGTTTAGGTTCACTACAAAAACTGTGAACATCGCGTAGAGTATAATTGCAGTATGTTTCGTAAAAAGCATTGACGTTACTTCAATGCTTCAATTAACTTTTGCGCGAGTTCAACACCAATGCGTTCCTGCGCCTCGTTAGTAGCGGCGCCAATGTGCGGTGTTAATGAAATTTTAGAGTGCTTTAATAAATTTTCATTGGGCGTTGGTTCATTTTCAAAAACATCCAAAGCTGCATGGGCAATTTTACCGGAGTTTAATCCGGCTAACAAATCTGTTTCATCAATAACGCCTCCGCGTGAAGCGTTTATTAAAATAACACCTTGTTTCATTTTTGCAATTTCGTTGGCGGTAATCATTTTTCCACCCGGCACATGCATCGTAATTACATCCGAGTTCGAAATTAAATTTTCCAGGCTAACTGTATGTAGTTTTACATTAACACCGGTCGTTCCATTGATTTCTATATGCAAATCCACTTCTTTTACAAAAGGATCATACGCTAATACTTTCATTCCGCAACCCAAAGCAATTTTAGCGGTATACTGGCCAATACGCCCGAACCCAATTATACCAATGGTTTTATCCCGTAACTCAATCCCTTTCGAATACTTTTTCTTTAGTTCGTCGAAATTTGTTTTTCCGTTAGCCGGCATACTCCTATTACTTTCATACACAAAACGTACTGCGCTAAACAGATGCGCAAAAACTAATTCAGCCACCGAATTACTTGAAGCAGCCGGTGTATTTATAACCTGTATGCCTTTTTCCTTTGCGTAATCCACATCAATATTGTCCATGCCAACGCCACCACGCCCAATTACTTTTAATGCCGGACAAGCGTCGATTATATCTTTTCGTACTTTGGTTGCGCTACGCACAGTTAGGGCAACATAACTTTTTTCATTTAATTCTTTAGAAAGATTTTCCTGTGCTACTTTTTCTGTTATTACAGTAAACCCGGCTTTTTCTAAAAGCGATTGTCCCACTGCGTCGATGCCATCATTGGCTAATATTAATTTTTTCATTGGTTTAAATCTTTAACCGCAAGGTTCGCTGAGTTCAAGCAAAGAACGCAGAGGTTTTAATGTTTTATTTTATAAATTCTTTAAGGCGATTTGTTTTGCTTTTTTGTTTCTTAGGTTCTCTTAAGTTTTTCTGTTCCTTTGGTCTCCGTCACTTTTATTTCAATTGATCAATTATGGCTTCCACACTCATTCCGTCTGCTTCCGCTTTGTAATTACGTATAATACGATGTCTTAAAATAGAATTTGCAATGGCTTTCACATCTTCAATATCCGGACTGTATTTTCCGTTTATTGCGGCATGACATTTTGCGCCAAGTACAAGGTATTGCGAAGCACGCGGCCCTGCTCCCCATGCCAGGTATTTTTTTGTAACATCAGCACTGAACTCAGAGTTTAACCTGGTTTTATTTACAAGTTTAACAGCATACTCCAAAACGTTGTCAGCCACCGGAATTTTACGTATCAGGTTTTGAAAATATACGATCTCGTCGGCAGAAATAATTTTAGATAATGTCACGTTCCTATCTGTTGTTGTATTTTTTACGATGTTCAACTCTTCAGCAAAACTCGGATAATCCAACCATACGTTAAACATAAATCGGTCGAGTTGGGCTTCGGGTAGGGGATAGGTTCCTTCCTGTTCAATAGGGTTTTGAGTTGCCAAAACAAAAAATGGATTTCCCAATTCATATTTTTTTCCTGCGGTGGTCACGCATTTTTCCTGCATGGCTTCTAATAAAGCTGCCTGCGTTTTAGGAGGTGTTCTGTTGATTTCATCTGCCAAAACAATATTTGCAAATAAAGGTCCTTTTATAAATTTGAAATTGCGGTGTTCATCAAGGATCTCTGAACCAATAATATCGCTTGGCATAAGGTCGGGAGTAAACTGAATGCGATTAAAAGTTAATCCCAATACATCAGCAATGGTATTAACTAATAAGGTTTTCGCCAAACCAGGCACACCAACCAATAAACAATGTCCTTTACAGAAAATAGAAATTAAAACATTTTTTACTGTGTCGTTTTGTCCAACAATCACTTTAGCTATTTCAGCATTTAGTTCTTTATATTTTACTACAAAAGCATCTATTGCTTCTACATCGTTTTTATAATTCATATGTGTTTTACCGATTTTTTAAATATGTTCTCGTTTTTCGACTCCGCTCAGGATGATTGG
>JAYTBK010000263.1:0-4067 GCA_043737035.1 Bacteroidota bacterium
AGGTAATATAACCGGTCTAATTTGGAACGGCCTTGTAGGCGGGGTTATTGCTTTTGAAGTTTCCAATAGTCTAACGTTAAACCATTCTGTAAGTGCTGATGTAATTGGTTTTAGAAAAGGGCTTATAAATTCCAACGCTGTTGCGGGAGCGTGTTTGCCAACAATTTTTAGAACGAATTCGGTAAATCAGGCATTTAAAGGTGAAGGAATTTACAAACCTATCGACCCTAATTTTGCAAATGCCCGGGGTAAAATTATTAATGGCGGCGGCGGCGGTAATGAACACAATGGCGGCGGCGGCGGCGGCGGTAATTATACGGCAGGTGGAGCCGGAGGTTTTGGTTACAGTTGTGGCCCGGCAGCAAGTGCAAATAATTCGGGAGGATTGGGGGGAATTTCTTTGTCTACATTCATCACCGGTGGGCGTGTATTTATGGGCGGTGGTGGTGGCGGTGGGCAGCAGAATAATACCGTTGGATTAGATGGAGGCTCAGGAGGGGGAATTATTCTTATAAAAGCTACAACGCTAGTAACCAATACGATTTGTGGAAGTGCAATAAAAATAAGCGCTAACGGCGGTAGTACTGCAAGTTGCGGGAACGACGGCGCCGGTGGTGGTGGTGCAGCAGGCTCCATTGTACTCCAAATAACGAATTACACTGCGAGTGCGGCTTGCCCTATTGCCATAAATGCAAATGGAGGTAATGGCGGTAACGTCAGCGATGGAACGGAACACGGTGGTGGTGGTGGTGGTGGGCAAGGAGTTGTTGTTTTTTCCACATCGCAGCCAACGGTTAATGTAACCAGTACAACTACAAATGGAACGGGTGGACAAAATAACAGCGGACCAACATCATTTGCCGGAAATGGCGGTGGTGTAAGCAATACTGGCATTTTGACTATCGGCGGCCCGTTACCTGTGGAACTACTTTTATTTGATGGAGAACAACAGGGACAAACCGTTAAAGTTTTTTGGTCGACAGCCACCGAAACAAATACTGAACATTTTATAGTTGAAAAAAGCCCTGACGGTGTGGACTTCTTACCCATTGGCAAAGTTAAGGCTAGTGGCGTTTCAAATAGTATAAAAAATTATCAGCTTTATGACGAGAAACCATTGGCGATAAATTATTACCGGTTACAACAAACTGATACCGACGGCAGGATTTATTATTCGCAGATTATCAGAATTGAAACAGAGATGGAGTTTGCATATTCCATTTTTCCAAACCCACTAAACGGTGATGATGATTTAAAGATTAGTTTAGGCAAAACTAACCTCGCAACTTTAACCATAACAATATATGATATAACCGGTAAACAAATTGTAAACCGTTCTGTAACCGCGACTGATGAGAACGTTATAACGTTGAACCTTCGCAATGTTGGCTTAAGCAAAGGCATTTACATGGTGCGGTTTTTCACGGGCAGTGTCAGCAAAACACAAAAGCTTGTAGTTGAGTAGACGTAATATAGATCATCTGTTTTATCGATGTATCGATGTTAATCGTTCCCAACTAGCTGTATTCAATACCAACTAGGTACACCGTAAAAATCGTAATTTGATCCAATGTACCGTAATTAAAAATAAAACAATACTTGTCACATAACCTATAATTTTTATTTTTTCTATCAATTTACCACCCTCCATGGGCCATGTGTATCGTTTTGTACCTAATCAAACCACCATCACTAATTAAATATCCTTTTAAATCTATTCCTAACGATTAGACTGAACATCTTAAAATAAACACCAACCAACCTATTTGCTTAAAATTTTAAAATCTGTTCTACGGTTCAGCTGACGCCCTTCTTCGGTATCGTTTTTGGCTATCGGAGCGCTTTCGCCATAGCCCTTAGCCACAAGTCTATCGGTAGAAATGCCTTTTGTAATGAGGTAAGTAACGACAGATTGGGAACGCGACTGTGATAATTTTTGATTGTAATCATCGCTGCCCTTACTATCGGTGTGGCTGCCTAATTCAATTTTTAATGTTGGATTATCAGTTAATAATTTAATTAAGCGATCGAGTTCGTTGGCGGATTCCGGACGAATGGTTGCTTTATCAAAATCGAAGAAAATATTTCGAAGTGTAATGGTTTTACCAATGTCAATTTTCTTCAACTCAATATTTTTTTCTACTTCCTGAAAATTTGCGGATGCCGGTAAATCAAAATTTTCTGAATGGAATAAATATCCGTCGCGTTTAACGGCAATACCATAATTTTTTCCGGAAGGCAACGATACCAAATATTTTCCCGTTATGCTATTTGATTTGAATACAGCGATTACTTCGTTTTTAGAGTTGTCAACGAGTTCAATCGTTGCCTCTAAAGGTTGCTTCGTTTGCTCATCGCTTATAACGCCTTTTAAAATTGTCATTTTAGGACCGGTTGATTCAATTTTTTCAACTTTAAATTCGCTTACAGGAGCTGTAACACTCGCCAATAAATTATCTTCATTCATTAATAACGGTGGCTTTTCCGGACCAAGAAATGTAATTTTATAAATGTCTTTATCGCCAAACCCGCCTTGCTTTGAAGACGCAAAATACCCGTGATGACCGCTTCCGCTAATTACAAAAAATATATCATCATCGGATCCATTAATCGGATAACCTAAATTCTCGGGTTCGCCCCAACGACCATTTTCATAAACAGATTTAAAAATATCAAAGCCTCCCATCGTATTATGTCCTTTGGAACTAAAGTAAATTGTTTTTCCATCAGGATGAATAAATACACCTTCCTCAGCATATTTTGTATTTAACACGGGTCCGGCATTTATTGCAGGGCCCCATTCGCCTTTCAAATCTTTGTCGCAATAATAAATATCCCGGTCACCAAGTCCTCCTTCTCTATCACTTACAAAATACAAACGTTTAGAATCGTAAGATAAACTTACCGATGACTCGTGCGCTTTTGAGTTAATGTTTTTATTTAAATGTTCGGGTTTTGTCCAGCTGCTTCCAATTAAAGTACTTACGTAAATATCGCCTCCATCTTTCTCTTTAAATTTATACACAAATAAAATAGTTCCATCCGATGATAGTCCGGCGGTGGCATCGTGATCTTCACTATTAACAATAGGACCAAAATTTTGCGCTTGCGTCCAACTGCGGTCTTTTCTATTTGCCACATATAAATCTTCAAAATATCCACCATTTTCACCGTCAGTTTTTCCTCCTGTAGTGGTGTTCCGGCATGCAGTAAAAGCGATAACAGACTCATCGGCGGTAATAAACGCACTGTATTCGGGATATTGTGTGTTTACAGCAGCACCCAAATTATCCACAAAAATGCGCTGAGGGTTTGCCACCAAACGTTTTCCTGTTTTACACTCTTCAAGTTTTTTATTAATATCTACTGTCGCAAACGCATTTTCTTTAACGTTGGACGGCAATAATGTTAAACCGATTTGGTAATATTTTATTGCATCATCCCATTTTAAATTTATTTGATTTGCCCAAGCCAACATAAACGCTGCATCATCTTCAACTTTGGGGTTTAAGTTATAAGCACGCTCTAAATATTTTACGGCTTCTGGCGATTGTGCATTTAAATTAAAACTAATTATGCCAAGCATGTAATTAAGGTAAGCATTGTTTGGATTAAATTCCTGCGCTTTGAGTAAAAATGGTTTTGCCTGCACAAAATAAATATCGCCGGCGTGCCTGTAGTCGTTTCTGCTAACAGGGTTGTAGCCATGATTGTTGGCATATTCTTCCAAAATAAAATTATATTCTTTTTTACCCAGTACAAAGGCGTCTTTGCCTTCATCCAAACTTTTTTTAGCTTCCTTTAAAAGATCTTTTTTATCGGGAAAATTTGCTTTTTCAAACTCGATGTTTTGCGCGCGAACTGATGAGTAAGAGAAAATAATACAAACTACTAACGCCAACAATAATTTCATAATGTAAATTTATTTTTGTTTTTATAAATGTTATTTAGAATTTGGTTTAATCGCACAAACCCGATGAGTAACTTTTTCCTTCCGCCACACCAAGTTCAGCGGCTTTCTTCCAATCTGCGCAAGCTCCATCTTCATTATGTTGCATTTGTTTTAT
>JAYTBK010000264.1:0-4059 GCA_043737035.1 Bacteroidota bacterium
CATTTTTATTTTCAATTAAGGTTGCGGTTTTACCGTCAAATTTAAAAACCCCTTCGGTAGTAGCGAGCCACAAAAAGCCTGTCTTATCTTGCGAAACCGCGTTTACGGAAACATCTTTTTTTCCTGTAAAAGAATAATAGTTTTTAACCTGTAATTGAGGAAATAATGTTGTGCAGGCAAATAACGTTACAAATAAAATTATTTGTTTGCGCATAAAGTTTAAACTTTAGGTTTTAAAACAGTTTTCACATCCACCTTGATGATCGAAGCAATTTTTTGATTTACAATTTTTGGTACTGTAATATTATGGTCTTCCAGTGGTACTTCAAAACTGGCCTCAATAATAATCTCTTTATCTTTAATGGTAATTTTTCCTTTAATGATCTTCTCTTTTTCTGTGCCGTGTATATTAAAAGTTCCTTTTGCCCTTATGGGATAAGTTCCATTTTTTGTAAAATCAATATCTTCAATAATCTTACCTTTAAAAGTAGCAGTTTTAAATTTATTGAGCTCCATATAATTTTCCTGAAAATGCTCCTTTTGCAGGCCACTGTTAAAACCTTCGAAACTTTCTATCATAATTGAGAAAGCTACATTTTTAGTTGTTTCATCTAATACTCCGCTGGTTTTGTTGCTTTGCGCTTTAATGAGTTCAAGTGGCGCTTCGGAAGTAAATTTTGTACTGCCATCTTTGCATATAAAAATCTGCGAGTAAAAACCAAGGTTAGCAAAAATTAAATAAAAAAATAAAATTATACGCATAACAGTTTTTGAAAAGTAAATATAGTGAAATACTTTTGCAAATAACCGCAGCCACAACCCTTTATTCTTTTTTATTATCTTTAAACTCATGTTTAATTTTTCGTGGCTCGCCTATCAGTTTTTTCAAAAAAGAAAACTCTTTTTTGCTTTTTTAATTTTGGGTGTTTGCGCATTGTTGGGATTTATTGCTTCCAATATTAAGCTCGAAGAAGACATTACGCGCTTTGTGCCGAATGATAAAAATTCGGCTTCCATAAATTCTATACTTGATAACTTAAAGTCGAAGGATAAAATCATCATTCACTTTTCGACATCGGATGCAAATAATATTGACAACCTTATTGCAGCGAGCGATAGCTTGTATGCGAGTTTAAAAAAGGTTTTAAATGCTGATGATTATTCGGATATTACTTTTCAGATCTCCGACGATCGCATGCAACAGGTATACGAAATTTTTTACCGTAACCTGCCGTTTTTTTTAGATGAACCTGACTATGAAAAGATCAAAAACGTTATAAAAAAAGACAGCATCGCGGCAACTCTTAAAAAAAATTACGATGCATTGCTTTCTCCAACAGGCGTTGTTTTTGCAAAATACATTAAGCGCGATCCTTTAAATTTTACGCCTCTGGCTTTAAAAAAACTTCAGGCAATACAATTCGACGATAACTTTGAAACTTACAACAGCCACATCGTTACAAAAGATCATCAGCATTTGCTACTTTTTATTACGCCGACACATACGCCAAGCGATATCAAAGGAAATGCACGCCTGATTGAAGCCATTGATAGTTTAACAGACGTAATCAACTTAACTAAAACGAAAGTTTTAGCGGAATCCTTCGGTGCTGCAATCGTATCAGTCGGAAATGCAAAACAATTGCGCACCGACAGTTTTTACACAACGGGAATTGCCGTTTTGGTGATTGCTTTAATTTTAGGGTTTTACTTTAAGAACCCACTTGTTACTATATTTATTTTATTTCCGGTAGCATTTGGGATGGTATTTTCACTTAGTTTTTTATTTCTGTTTAAAGGTGTTGTTTCGGCTATTGCGGTTGGCGCAGGCGCTGTAGTTCTTGGAATTGCTATAAATTATTCGTTACATTTTTTTACGCATTACAAGCATACGCGGAGCGTGAGCACCGTTTTAAAAGATTTAACCACTCCTATGCTTATTGGCTGTACAACAACTGTTGGCGCATTTTTAAGTTTGCTTTTCGCCAAATCGCAGGCATTACACGATTTTGGTTTGTTTGCGGCTTTTTCATTAATCGGTGCCATGTTGTTTTCTATTATTGTATTACCGCACCTCTTACGGTTTTCATTTAAAAACGATGGACGTAATAAACCTGGTAACGAAATCGCAAAAAAAACTTTAATTGACCGCATAACTGCCTATCAATTCGATAAGAATAAAGTAATTGTAATTTGTTCGTTCATCATAACAATAGTTTTTACGTGGTATGCAGGTAAAGTAACTTTTGAAAACGACATGAACAGCATGAGTTTTATGACTGTGAAAACCCGCGCTGCCGAAAAACATTTGGATGATGTTAACCACGTTGCCGCACGTTCTGTATATGTTTTTAGTAATGGAAAAACATTAAATGAAGCTACAGAGCATAACGCGGTTGTGAGTTTTAAATTACAACAACTTAAAGATAAAGGCATCTTAAAAAATTATTCTTCAGTTAGCTCTTTAATGCTTTCCGCCGATCAACAAAGGCAGTGCCTAAATCGTTGGGATGCTTTTTTTACTTCAGCGGTAAAAGATTCTTTAAAAAGTAATCTAATCGCTTGCGGCATGCCATTTAAGTTTAAAGATAACGCCTTCGTGGATTTTTATGAATCGCTGAACACGCATCCTAACATAATATCAAATGGTGACCGCGATACATTGACGAAATTATTATTTAAGGATTGGATTGGAAACGTAAATGGAAAGCCTACTATTATTAACCATGTTAAAGTGGATGCGGCGCAGCGGGAGTTAATTTACAAAGCCTTTGAAAATGATCCGGCAGTTGTGGTGTTCGATAAGCAAAGCTTTACGAGTAAAGTGGTTGAAGTTATCAGTTCTGATTTTAATATCATTTTATTAATCACTTCAGTTTTGGTTTTTGCTTTTATGCTGGTAAACCATGGCCGTATTGAACTTGCCGTTATTAATTTTTTGCCCATGTTTATAAGCTGGCTTTGGATATTAGGCATCATGGGATTGTTTGGGATTAAATTTAATATCATTAACATCATCATTTCTACGTTTATTTTTGGTTTGGGCGACGACTACAGCATTTTTATAATGGACGGTTTACTCAACGAATACAAATACGGCAAAAAAAACCTTAACTCATTTAAATCTTCTATTTTGTTGTCGGCTTTAATTACCATTGTTGGAATAGGAGCCATGATATTTGCAAAACATCCGGCGTTGCAATCGGTAGCGCTAATCACGTTAATTGGCATGGTATGCGTTGTTTTTATTTCCTTCATTGTACAGCCTTTACTATTTAATTTTTTAGTATTAAACCGCCGTTATAAAAATTTGTTGCCGTACACAGCTAAAAATCTGGCGTTAACTTTTATAGGTTTTATTGGCTTTATTTTGGGATCTTTACTTATAACGGTTTGCGGTCTGCTTCTTTTTACTGTTTTTCCGGCTAAGAAAAGTACGCGCAAATTTATTTTTCACAGCATCATCATGTATGTTTTTAAGATTGTTTTAAAACTGTTTTTTAACGTTAATAAAACCATTGCAAATGAGCATAATGAAAACTTTAAAAAACCAGCTGTAATTATTGCCAATCATCAATCGCACATTGATCTGGCTTTAACGTTACAACTCTACCCAAAAATTATTGTTTTTACAAACGATTGGGTTTATAACTCGCCTTTTTATGGTTGGATCGTTAAACTCGCCGATTATTATCCCGCTTCACAAGGGTTTGAGAGTAGTTTGCCAAAGCTCAGAGGCATGGTAGAACAAGGTTATTCAATCCTTATTTTCCCGGAAGGTACAAGAAGTACCGACAGGGAAATTCACCGGTTTCATAAAGGCGCATTTTTATTAGCGGAGACGTTGCGGTTAGATATAATTCCCTTATTGATACACGGCGCCGGTGATGCGGTTACCAAAAATGATTTTCATTTTAAAGATGGCGCTCTTAATTTAAAAATATTGCAACGCATTCCGGCTAACGACATGCGCTTTGGAGATACGTATCAGGAGCGATCAAAAAATATTTGCAATTACATGCGCGCTCAATACGATTTGATGCGCGAACGGTTTGAACC
>JAYTBK010000265.1:0-4059 GCA_043737035.1 Bacteroidota bacterium
ATTTTTTTTGATCAGGTGTATCAGGTTGTTCGCTTAATACCAAAAGGGCGCGTAACAAGTTATGGCGCAATAGCAAAATATTTAGGTGCGGCAAAATCGTCGCGCATTGTTGGCTATGCAATGAATGTAGCCCATAACCAAAAACCAAAAGTACCGGCACACAGAGTGCTGAACCGCAACGGGCAACTTACCGGTAAACATCATTTTGCCACACCGGTTACTATGCAGGAACTATTACAACAAGAAAACATAAGTGTGGTAAATGATACAGTTGCTGATTTCAATAAATTGTTTTGGGATCCTACTTTGGAATTGGTATTATAGCGTGTATTCTTTTATAGTGTATTAGGTAAGGTTTATAAGACAGGATTGATAAACCCGAAACGCAACAAGTAACTAGATAAAAATATTTCTCTTTACTCTTTCTCTTTTGTTTCAAAATTAAGGCTCAAAGAATTAACGCAATAGCGTTCGCCGGTTTGGGTTGATCCATCATCAAAAATATGTCCTAAATGACCGCCGCATTTTGTGTAAACAATTTCGGTTCGTATCATGCCAAAAACGCGGCCTTTAATTTTCAGTATCCGTTCTCCATTTTCCAGTTCATTGTCGAAACTAGGCCAACCGTAGTGTGAATCAAATTTTTGGGTATTGTTAAACAATTCTGCACCGCAGCCGGCACATTTATAAACACCTTTTTCAAAATGCATATTGTGTTTTCTGGTAAAAGGCCGCTCCGTCCCTTTTTCTCTCAACACATAAAATTGTTCATCACCAAGTTGTTGTTTCCATTCGTCATCACTTTTTATAATTTGAAATGGTTGCATAATTTTAAAATTTAAGGTAAAGTTATTTATCGAAAGTTTGGGCTTTATAAAACGATTTGTTTAGCTCGTTATTGTGTTCAATAAATTAAAATTATTCGCCGTAAAAACACCTAGCAGTTATCAATCAAAGCATAAAAAAAGGATATATTTGCTTTTTGCCCTTAAAATTTATGCAACAAAAAAAGTTTGTTACAAATATTGCGTTTTTAATTGTTCTCAATTTGCTCATTAAGCCATTTTGGCCTTTAGGCATTGAACCGGCTGTACAAAACGCTGTGGGTAATTCTAGCTACGGCGAATACGCCATTCTTTTTAATTTTTCTTTTTTATTAAATATTATACTTGATTTTGGAGTAACGCAATTCAATAATAAAAACATAGCCCAAAACAATCATCTGCTTACGAAACATTTTAGCAGCTTATTTTCCTTAAAATTGGTTTTGGGTATTTCTTATTTTGCCATAACCGTTGCCTTGGGTTTAATTTTAGGCTACGATTACCGATATATGAAACTCCTCTCGGTGCTCGCGGTAAACCAGTTTTTAATAAGTATGATTTCTTATTTACGCTCAAGCTTGTTGGGTTTACATTTATTTAAAACCGATAGTTTTGTGTCCGTTGCTGATAGGGTTATTATGATTATTCTTTGCGTCGCCCTTCTGTTACGGTGGTTTGGGCTCGATATCGATATTATGAATTTTGTTTATGCGCAAACCATCGGTTATTTTTTAACAGCTGTTATCGCGTTTTTAACCGTGTATACCAAAACAAGCCATTTTACTTTAAAATGGAACTGGCCTTTTAGCTTGATGATACTAAAACAGAGTTTCCCGTTTGCAATTTTAGTTTTATTAATGACGTTTTACAACCGACTTGATAGCGTGATGCTTGGCTTATTGTTACCCGTCGGCGAAGGATCGGAACAGGCGGGGATTTATGCAAAAGCTTTCAGGTTATTGGAAGCCGGCAACATGATTGCATATCTTTTTTCAATACAATTAATTCCAGTTTTTAGCCGCATGATCAAGCACAAAGAAAATGTTGAACAGCTCGTTAAGCTGGCATTTATTTTATTAATTGCCCCGGCACTCGTTGTTAGCGTGGGATGTTTTTATTATGCGCCCGAAATTTCCGGTTTGATTAACCACGTAAAGCCCGGCGAAATTTCCGATTCTTACCACGAATTTAGCATATTAATGTTATGCTTTACAGCTGTTTCAACAACCTATATTTTTGGCACATTACTTACGGCAAATGGTAATTTACGGCAGTTAAATATGATGGCTCTTATCGGTATTTTAATAAACCTCGTTTTAAATTTCATTCTCATCCCACAATACAAAGCTTTGGGAAGTGCATTTTCCAGTTTAATTACACAGTTTTTTACTGCCGGTATTCAAATTTATTTCGCGGTTAAAATTTTTAACTTCAAGTTTAACAGCAAGTTGATATTGTCGTTATTTATTTTTATTGTAGGGATTATATTATTTAATATATTTTCGCGTTCATTCACCACGAGCTGGTTAATTAACTTTAGTATTATGTGTGTATTTTGCGGATTGTGGGCATTCGTGTCAGGTCTACTCAACATAAAATCTATTTATAAATTCGTAAAAATTAAATAAAACTTATCATGAATTCAACAGATATAAATCAGGAAACAATAAAACTTTTGGCGAAAATATATCGATGGAGAAAAAAGCTCATTATCGTTACCTTATTAGCAGCGGTTCTTTCAATTATTGCCTCATTTATTATTTCACCGCAGTATAAAGCCACCGCCATTATTTTTCCATCACGAACTTTTTCCGTTGCTAAATTATTGGTTGAACAAAACGCCGGTAACCAAGAAGACTATATGGAACTGGGAGATGAGGACGACGCCGAGAAATTGTTGCAAATTTTAAACTCAACCGAAATTCGCGAAATGGCCGCGAAAGAATATGATTTATATACTGCTTGGAAAATACCACGTGATAATGAATTAACCGCACATTATTTAAATTTAAAATGGAACGAAATGGTTTCGTTTAAGCGAACCGATTACGTTTCCATACGCATTGATGTTTATGATTATCAATCTGACAGAGCCGCAAAAATAGCCAATGCGATCATTGCTTACGCGGATTCCGTAAAATTTAGGATGACTAAAGAAGTAGCCACGCAAGCTTTTGCAATTGTTGAAGAAGAGTATAACAACTATTTAAAAAATATCACCGAAATGGAAGATAGTCTTAAAGTGCTCGGACACCTTGGCGTTATGGACTATAAAAGCGAAATGAAAGCTTATTCTAAAGAAATGGCCAAAGCAGTTGCCAATGGTGACGAAAGGGCGCAATTTAAATTAAAAGGGAAACTCGATACCATGCAAAAATACGGAATGGGTTCAGTTGATCTTACCGAAAAATTAAAAAAATACAGGTTTAAATATCCCGTTATTAAAGGCAAGTACGATGAAGCATTTATAAATTTAAACAAACATTTGCCTTCAAAATTTATTGTTGATAAAGCCATTAGAAACGAAAAAAAAGCTAAACCCGTAAGGGCGTTAATTGTTATTGTTTCCACGCTTTCTGCGTTTATGCTTGCTTTGCTTATTCTATTATTTTCGGATAAGCTCATCGACATAAAAAATAAAATCGTAGCACAATCTAAAGAAGCTTAATATCAATAATGTGTTGCAGAGAATTTTCAATATAAAAAACACGCACCTTTTTTATTTTATTGTAGTATCCTACATACTGCTAAATACGTATGTTTTTTTATTCGATCGAGGCTCGTTTTACCTCTTTAATATGTTGCCCGTTTTTATACTAACTATTCTTTTAGCGCTAATTGATATAGAAAAGATAATGTTGCTAATGGCTTTTACCACGCCTTTAGCAGTAACGCTAAAAGAATTGGGCATGACAGAAGGATTAAATCTTAGTCTTCCTTCCGAACCTTTAATGATAGGCATCACATTAATTTATTTATTGAACGGTTTAAGCGGCCGCATTACACCAAGTAAAGTTTTAAGGCATCCTTTAACGGTTATTATTTTAATTCAATTATGTTGGATGGTATTTACTACCATAACAAGTGAACTCCCCGTCATCTCTTTAAAATATATTCTGTCGCGTATTTGGTTTTTAACGTCCTGCTATTTTATGGCAGCCTATATTTTTAAAAATTTCACATCCGTCAAAAGTTTCATACTTGCGTATGCTTTTGCTTTGGCAATAGTTGCGAT
>JAYTBK010000266.1:0-9726 GCA_043737035.1 Bacteroidota bacterium
ATTCCTGTTGATTCGTTTTTTAATGCGACGGATCTTATGGAAAAAATTATTTCTGAAAATAAGAAATTAATTTACAGCCCTTTATATTGTTATTGGCTAGACATCGGTAATCCAACAGATTTTAAAAAAGCTAACGAAGATATTTATCATTTAAAATTTTGATGGAGAACAAGATTCTAATAACCATATGCGCAAGAGTCGGTTCTAAAGGAATACCTGGAAAAAACATTAAATTGATAAACAACCAACCGTTAATAGCATATACAGTAAGTTGTGCGAAGCAATTCGAAAAATACTACAATGCAACCATTGCACTTTCAACAGATAGTTTGGAAATTAAAAGTGAAGCGGAGAAGTTGGGTATTTTTACCGAATATATTCGTCCGGAGCATTTATCCAACGATTCAGCGGGCAAGGTAGATGCGATACGAGACATTTTATTTTACGAGGAAAATAAACTTAATTCTCAATTTGATATTTTGTTGGATTTAGATGTAACTTCTCCTCTCCGAAATTTTTCTGACTTAAAAAAAGGATATGAAATACTCACCGCGGATAAAGATTGTATCACTCTTTTTTCCGTTAATGAGGCTAATAGAAATCCATATTTTAATATGGTGGAACAAAATGAAGATGGATATATTTCCTTAAGTAAGACTTCAAAAACCGGTTTTCTTACACGGCAGTCTACTCCGAAAGTATATGACGTAAACGCTTCATTTTACTTTTATAAACGAAAGTTTTTTGATTTAAATAGCAAAACTCCAATAACAGACAGAACTAAAGTTTATGTGATGGATCATTTCTGTTTTGATTTGGATCATCCAGTGGATTTTGAATTTATGGAGTACCTTATTGTAAATAATAAACTTGATTTTGACCTTTCAAATTAATCAATGAAATTTGGTTTTGTTGGATATGGATCAATCGCAAAGAAGCATGTTAATGCAATTAATGATCTATATAAAAATTCTGAAATAATTTTGGTAAGACGAAGTGTTACTGAAACTCCAAGTGATTTTTCAAATATTACGTTTTCCTCCACAACAGATATTGAAACGTTACGCGATGTAGATGTTATTTTTATAACTAATCCAACATCGTTTCATGTTGATACGATATACAAAGTTATCGAATTTGAAAAACCTTTATTTATCGAAAAACCGTTAGCCGACGCAACCCAAGAATTGCCGAGCGTAATAGCAAGAATAAATGAATTAAAAATAATTAATTATCATGCTTGTACTCTTAGGTTTCATCCATGCATAAAATATTTAAAAGATAATTTATTATCTCAAATAAGGATTAATGAAATAAATGTATACTGTGGCTCTTATTTACCTGAATGGCGCCCCGACGTAAATTTTAGAGAAACATATAGTGCGAACGCGTCCATGGGTGGAGGCGCTCATTTAGATCTTATCCATGAAGTAGATTTTTGTTACTATTTATTTGGAAAGCCAGATGTAACAAATACTTTTTTAACTAATAAATCCTCACTTAACATTCCTGCATTCGACTTTGCCCATTATTTTTGGCAATACAAAACATTTAATTTGCAAATAACATTAAATTATTTTAGAAAAGATTATAAACGGATAGTTGAATTAGTGACGGAAGATGCGACGTACAGCATAGATATTAAAAAATGTACAATAACAAAAAATGGTGAAATTATTTTTTCAGATAATTCTACTCCGCACGATTGGTATAAATGGCAAATTGAATACTTCATAAACCAAGTAGGGTTAAATGAAATGTGTGAAAACGATGTTGGCGAAGCTTACAGGGTTTTAAAATTATGCTTGAATGAACGTTAAAAATAAAACAATAGTTGTAACAGGTGGGTTAGGACTTTTAGGTAAAGCAATTATTAAAGATTTGCTTGAAAGAGGTGCTGACGTTATTTGTGCCGACATCAATGTGAGTAACAATACGAACAGCGAAATGCACGTTGATATTTCTGATGAAAATAGTGTGAACGAACTAATTGCAAAAATTGTAAAGGACAAAAACAAAATTGATGGTTGGGTTAATAATGCTTATCCTAGAACCAAAGATTGGGGCGAACATACTGTTGAAGATTTACCTTTTGAATCATGGCGAAAAAATGTTGATATGCATTTGAACGGTTATTTTCTTTGCTGCCAAAAGATTTTAAATCAAATGAAATTGCAAGGTTCTGGTTCGGTCATTAATCTTGCTTCCATTTACGGAATGGTGGCACCCGATTTTAGTTTGTATGGTGCCTTTCCTAAAGGTAATTCAGTAGGCTATTCTGCAATTAAGGGGAGCATAATTAATTTAACGAGATACTTGGCCGTGTATTATGGCAAGCATAACGTTCGAGTAAATTGTATTTCACCGGGAGGAATTTTCGACAACCAAAAGGAACCGTTTTTATCGAATTACAACAATAAAGTTCCCTTAAAAAGAATGGGCTTGCCTGAAGATATTGCGCCCTCAGTTTCGTTTTTGTTGTCCGACGATTCAGCGTATATAACAGGCCACAATTTGGTTGTGGATGGCGGTTGGACGGCAATTTAAAATAGTTTTAAAGTTTAAAATAATTGCCAAATCATTGCATGTTGATTAACATCAAAGGTAGTGTTGCGTTTTCCTGCTTCGAATTCGATACTCTTAATGATTTGAACATTGTTGAAAATATAATTAAAGAAATATGCATAATATAGTTATAGTTGGTGCAGGGCAATTGGGTAGTAGGCACTTGCAATCATTGGCAAATGTTGCGTTGCAGCTAAACATTGATATAGTTGATCCGTCAGTGGAATCATTAGCTATGGCAGTGGATTTGTTTAATTTATCTCTCAGTCAGAGTAATCACACTATCAAGTCTCACATTTCTTTAGACACGATTAAATCAAATAAAATTGATATAGCAATTATCGCTACAAATTCTTTAGTGCGCCGCAGAGTGATTGAAGAACTGACCGATAAATGCGAAGTAAAACATTTAGTTCTTGAAAAGTTTTTATTTCCTCAAATAGAAGATTATAATGTAATCGCGAAAATTTTATCGTCGAAGAAAATCAATGCTTGGGTAAATTGTCCTCGACGAATGTTTGATTTTTATAAAAATATAAAATCGGAAATGAAAGATTCGTCAGTAATTTCTTTTACTGGCGGTTTATGGGGCTTAGGGTGCAATGGCATTCATATGCTGGATTTAATAGCGTTTTTAACGGATGAAGATGATTTTATACTAAACCCCGATCTTTTAAATGATAAGTTATTGGAGAGTAAAAGAAATGGATACATTGAATTCGCAGGTAAGATTATTGGATATACTAAATCGAAAAGACATACGTTTACGTTAGCTTCAAATGCAATGGTGGACGAACCATTTACTATTTCAATCATTACCGGAGGTAATACGCACGTTATTTTTGAAGCAGCTAAAAAACAAGTTTCATTTTATCCAAACAGTTCGCAAACAATCAAAGAACGCTCTTTGAATGTTCCTTTTCAAAGCCAGCTTACCAACTTGGTAGTAGAACAGCTTTTAAATTTAGGCACGTGTGAACTTACAACGTATACAGAATCATCGAAATTACACTTGCAATATTTAGAAATGTTGCTAGCTTTTATGCAGAAACAGTCAGGTGTAAAAACCGAAAAATGTATGATAACATGATGCCGCGAATATTGTTAGTGGGTGCAGGATTAATGGCGCAGGAATACGCTAAAGTATTAACAGATTTAAATGTTGAATACCATGTAATAGGCCGAGGCGAAAATTCAGCAAATGAATTCCGTTCAAAAATAAATATAGATGTATATATCGGCGGGATTGAAAAATTTATTTCGGAAAATGGTGATACACAGTTTACACATGCCATCATTGCAACCGGCATTGATCATTTAAGTAACGTTACCCATTTAGCTTTGAATTATGGTATCCCAAATATTTTGGTGGAAAAGCCGGGAGGACTTAATATAAACGAAATAGAAAGAATCAAAATATTATCTGGTAAAAAAGATGCAAATGTTTTAATAGCTTATAATCGGAGATTTTATGCATCAACTTTACAAGCACAAAAAATAATTGCAGCGGATGGTGGTGTTTCTTCTTTTCATTTCGAGTTTACTGAATGGGCTCATGTTATTGAACCGCTAAAGACTGTGAGTATAATAAAAAATAATTGGTTTTTAGCTAATTCTTCTCATGTTGTCGATCTCGCATTTTATTTGGGAGGTAGTCCTAAAGAACTCAGCAGTTACAAATCAGGTAACCTAGCTTGGCATAAACATTCCAAATTCACGGGCGCCGGAGTAACTCGCAATGAGGCATTATTTTCTTACCATGCAAATTGGGGTGCGCCTGGCCGTTGGTCGGTAGAAATTCTTACCGCGCAACACCGCTTATATTTTAAACCGATGGAAACATTGCAAATTCAAAAAATTGGATCAGTAAATGTTATTCCGGCTGATATTGACGATACGTTGGATAAAAGTTATAAGCCTGGTTTATATAATCAAACGATGGCTTTTTTAAACAATAATTTTCAAAATTTCTGTACAATAAACGATCAGTTCCATGCGATGAATTGGTATAATAAAATTAGCGGCTATGAATCAAACTGAGGTCGTAGCTGTTTGTGAAAATTTTCAACGGGCGTATAAAGTGGATCAGTTAATGTACAACAATAAACCTGTTTGGCCGATTTTACGATATTACATGGCCTTTGTATTATTAATTCCAAAATCTACCGCGGAAGGCACAGTTCAAGATGCTGCTACGGATAAAAAGGGGAAGAATAAATCATTCGGTTTTCTAAAGAATAAATTTTTGCGAGTTGCTCAATTTTTAAAATGGCCCTATCTCTATATTGTTACAAAAAAGCATAGACATGATTTTTTAAAATTAAATCCAACAACCGTTTTTTTATCACCGTCTTTCGAACCTTATCCAGACGTTATTAATGGAAAGAGGTATTCAAGGTACCTTGATCCATACTACGAAGCCTGTATTAAAAATATTCCTGCGCTAAAAGTTCAACTTTTCGAATCCAACGAAAATAGAGCCCTCGGTTTTATACCATGTCATTATATAAATCAGGACCGCTTCTTAGAAAGAAGTCATATTGAAATGCGAATTAAAACTTTACGACTTAAAAAACAAAAGCAGATTGATTTTTATAAAATATTGAATGAATTAAATGGTTTTGCGAGAACCCATAAGATAGACTATATTTTTAATGATTGGTTAATCAACGTGTTGGATGAGGTTGAACACTATGAAAGATTTTTTTATGAATTATTCTTAAAATCGAACGTTAAAACTGTTTTTTTCGAAACCTATTATTCGCCCTGTATATTTGGTCTTATTTCAGCTTGTAAACGTCTTAAAATAAATACAGTTGATATTCAGCATGGCGTTGTTGATGTAAATTACCTAGGTTGGTCAAATATTGATAAGCGCTCCTTACATTTTTTACCTGCAAATTATTGGGTTTGGAGTCAGGCCGATTATCAAATGGTGTTGCAGAGCAACAGTGGTAACTTAAAGCCGATTTTAGGCGGAAATATGTGGCTCGGTAAGTTTATCACTGATAGCGATTCTACTCCGAGTACGGAGAAGGCTAACAAGAAAACATATTCGAAAACCATATTATTTTCATTACAACATGGCAACGGATTTATGGATTATCTCACGTCTCTAATTTTAGAATTATTAAATGCATCAAAAAAAGAATATTTCTGGTTAATGAGATTTCATCCATTAAGTTCAGAACTTGAAAAAGAAAAATTTAAATCAGCGTGTTCCGGTAGAGAAAACATTGAATTTGATGTTGCGAGCATCACTCCACTTTACGAGATATTTCAAAAAGCAGACGTACATATTGTAGGATCTTCAGCGGTTGCGCTTGAAGGAATTCAATTTAAATTACCGACAATTATAGTACATCCTTTGGGCGCAGATTTATTTTGCGACGTTATCACAAAAAATATAATGTGCTATTATCAAAATGTAGACGACATTTTATTTCAAATTGAAAATTTTATACCGGCGGGCTTAACTGAAGAATTTGAAATTAAAGTATCTGAAAAAATAGCCAATAATTGTTTTAATGTCCTAACGAAAAATACCGAATTATGTGCGGCATAGCTGGAATTTGGAAATTTAACGGCGAGAAGGTTGATAAACCTTCATTAATAAAATTTACTGATTCGATGGCGCATCGTGGCCCAGATGGTGCAGGTTATGAGTTGTTGGAAAACGAAACGTTAGGGTTGGGACATCGCCGACTTTCGATACTCGATTTAACCGACGCTGGAAAGCAACCGATGAGTTTTGCTGATGAAAGATATTGGATTACCTACAACGGCGAAATTTTTAATTTTTTGGAATTAAAAAAAGAATTGATTGATTACAATTATAGTTTTAAAACGGAAACTGATACCGAAATAATTTTGGCCGCCTTCCATAAATGGGGGAAAGATTGTTTACGTAAGTTTAACGGAATGTGGGCGTTCGCGATATATGATAAGGAAACTAAAATCTTGTTTTTATCACGCGATAGATATGGAGTTAAACCTTTGCATTACACGTTTACTAAAAACAAGTTCTTTGCATTTGCTTCCGAAACCATTGCCTTTAAAAGTTTGGCAGACTATAAGCGAAAAATTAACTACAGTAATTTGGCAAGCGCCATTGATAACAATAATATTTTAGAAGGACTCGGCCATACCCTTTACGAAAATATTTTTCAGGTTCTTCCTGGTCATTATATCGAATTGACGACTCATAATGAACCAATTCAAATTAGGTGGTGGAACACTCTGACTGAAAAAGTTACAGTGCCTGCCTCTTACGATGAGCAGGTAGAACATTTTAAATATTTATTTGAAGACGCTTGCAAACTTCGTTTAATTAGTGATGTTCCGGTAGCTACAGCGTTAAGTGGTGGTGTGGATTCGTCTTCCGTGTACTGTATGATAAATAATTTAGTTAACAATGGTAATACAGTTCGTTCCCACAAAAATAATAAAACTGCCTTTTGTGCAACGTTTCAAGGCACTGACGTAGACGAAAAATGGTACGCGGAAAAAGTGATTGAATACACAAACGGCGCAGTAAAATATATTGAACCCGATTATTCTAATTTAACTCAAAATGTAATCGACAGTACAATATTGTTTGATTCCATTACGGCAACGCCTTTATATACGATACTTGGTGTTTATAAAGCGATGAAAGAAAATGGGTACACGGTATCATTAGATGGGCACGGTGGCGACGAAATTTTATACGGATATACGCCTGCAGTTTTTGAAGTATTAATGCATGCGTTTGAAACAAAAAATAAAATTTTACAGGAAGAAGCCCTCGATACTTATGTAAATATGTTCCCCCAATCCACGGTTAAAGCGAATAAAGTTTGGCTCCAATCCATAAAAGACCAAATTTACAGACAACAATCCTTGTTAGGAAAAAGCAAAACATTTATTAAAAGTGTAATAAGTAAATCAAACCATGCCCGCGACTTTAGTATAAACAATTCATGGCTTATGCCAAGTGTAAAAAACAACCTTAGCCAATTGAGCAGCCAGCCATACTCTTATAACTCCCTAAACCGAGCCGAACGGGTTTTGGCTAAAGACTTTTGTTTGTTGAACATACCTTATAATTTGCGTGATTTTGATAGAGCCGCTATGCAAACCGGTATCGAAATACGAATGCCTTTAATGGATTATAGAATTGTGCAATATTGTTTTTCATTACCTTTTAATGCCAAAATAGGTAATGGTGTTACAAAACGAATTTTACGCGACTCTATGAAAGATTTAATGCCTGAAGAAATAAGAATGCGTAAAAACAAAATGGGTTTTACTGCGCCCATCACAAACTGGTTAACTAAATACATGAAAGAATTTGTTTTGGACACCGTAAAAAGTGAACAATTTAAAAAAATGCCTTTTCTAGACAGCGATTCATTTGCTAAAGAATTTAATGCCAAATTCGGGCGTGCAGATACAGATACAAACTTTTATGTGAAAGTATGGTGTTTAATTAATGCATTTTTAATTATAAATAATAATTAGAATGAATTATCAAATATGTAAAAGGTGCGTAATGGACACTACCGCAACGGAAATTAAATTTGACGATGCGGGTATCTGCAACTTTTGTACCGAGTGCGAAGTTTTTTTGAATAAGACAATTTTTAGGCCTCTCTTCGACAGAAAAAAAGACTTAGAATTTGAAATACAACAGATAAAAAATTTAGGCAAAAACGATAAGTATGATTGTTTAATAGGTTTAAGCGGAGGTGTAGATAGCTCTTACATTTGTTTTTGGGCAAAGCAAAATAATTTAAGGCCATTAATAGTTCATTTCGATAACGGTTGGAACAGTGAGCTAGCGATTAAAAATATTGAAAATATTATTACCAAAACCGGATTTGACTTGTATACTTATGTAATTAATTGGGAAACATTTAAGGATCTTCAATTATCGTACATTAAAGCTTCTGTAATAGATATTGAAGCTATTACAGATCAACTTATTTTTGCATCTATTTATAAAATAGCAAAAAAATTTAAGATAAAAACAATCGTAGATGGTGTAAATAATTCATCTGAATCCATTTTGCCAAGCAGTTGGATACAAGCCGACAAATTAGATTATGTAAATCTTAGAAACATTCATAGAAAATTCGGAAAAGTGGCTATCGATAAGTTTCCGAAACTCGATCTTATACAACAATTCATATATAGTAAATTATATCGGTTCAACCGTATTCAACCTTTAAATTTATTAGATTACAATAAAAGTGAGGCTAAAGCCTTATTGATAAAAGAATTTGACTGGAAAGACTATGGAGGGAAACATTATGAGTCGGTATTTACCAGATTCTACCAAGGCTACATCTTGAACAGAAAGTTTAATGTCGACAAACGTAAAGCGCATTTATCGTCTTTGATCATATCGAAACAGTTAACGAGAGAGCAAGCCCTAACTGAGTTGCAAAAACCTGCATACAATTCAGATCAAATGCAGCAAGATTATAATTTTGTTATCAAAAAGTTTGGGTTAACTAGAGATGAGTTTGAGAGTTATATGAATCAACAACCCGTTCCTCACGCATTCTACGGCACTCAATGGGATAAAAGCGAATTCAGAAAATATTATATTTTTAAAAAGGTATTCGGACCAGTGTTTAGTATTCTTTCCAAAATAAAAATCAAGAAATAATTTATTGGCAGTATTTAAAATTATATTTATAACGCTTATAAATGATGTAAAAAATCCTTCTTTGGGCTTCGTCGTTAAGGACATCAGCAAAGCTGAATCGCTAAACAATATACAAGATGTAGAATGTATCGGAGTTTCTTTTTCTTCCTCGATACCCGCAGATTATTATTACAGCAAATCTTTCTTGGTAAAAAAAATCGCAATTCAAAAAGAAAGGAAGTTTTTCAACACCTTTTTTGAGGATAGGCATCTTTACAATCAAATCGATGCTTTCTTAAAAACTCAGTCATTTAATGTGATCCTATTTAGGTACAATATTGCTTCACGATCATTATTTAGACTAGTGAAAAAGTATAAGAATAAATTTGTATTTGAGCATAATACTTTTGAAGAAATAGAACATAAAATATTAATTAAGGAGCGGTTTAAAAGACTATCCTTTAGTATAAAGCCCGGTTATTTTTTTTACCACTTCGAAGGTAAAATTTGGCCACTTTTTTGTGAAC